>NZ_JAHKSN010000014.1 GCF_018863415.1 Deinococcus aestuarii
GGTGCGAGCGAGCTGGACCGCATCTCGCTTGAACTCGGCGCTGTGGATTCGGCGATTGATCATGATGGTGCCTCCTATCTTCGAGGCTTATCTCCATCTACGCCAGATCGGGTCACCCGCAGTTGCTCTTGTCGAAGGTGAAGGGCGGGCCCAGGATCACCTCGCCCTGCTTGCCCACCGTGCGCCGCCCGAGCTTGCCCGCCGCGAAGGACTCGCCCTCCTTGCCCGTGATCTGGTTCGAGGCGAGCGCCGCCGCCGCGTACACCGCGAGGTAGCCCACGTCGGCGGGGTTCCACAGTTGGAAGGCCTGCACGGTGCCGTCCTTGACGAAGGCCCGCATCTGGTTCGGCGTGCCCAGCCCCGTCAGGACGACCTTGCCCTTGCTCGGGCTGGTGGACAGGTACCGCGCCCCCGCCGAGATGCCCACCGTGGTCGGCGAGATCACGCCCCGCAGGTTGGGGTACGCCTGAATCAACCCCTGCATCTCGGTGAAGGACTTCTGGTCGTCGTCGTTGCCGTAGGCGATCTTGACGAGTTTCATGTCCTTGTACTGGGGCTTCTTGAGTTCCTCCTGCATGTAGCGAATCCAGGTGTTCTGGTTCGTCGCGTTCGGCGTGGCCGAGAGGATGGCGATGTCGCCCTTGTAATTGATCAGCTTGCCGAGCAGTTGCACCTGCGCCCGCCCGATTCCCTCGGAGTTCGCCTGGTTGATGAAGAGGGTGCGGCCCGCGGGCGCGGTGTCCGAATCCATCGTGACGATCTTCATGCCCTGCTGCTTGGCGCGGTTGAGGTAGGGCAAGAGGGCATTGGCGTCGTTCGCCGCGAGCACGAGCACGTCCTGGCGCTGGGCGATGGCCGTGTTGATGTAACTCACCTGGCTGCTCGCCCCCGCGTCCGAGGGCCCGACCACCTTGGCGTCCGCCGCGATCTCCTTCGCCGCCGCGAGGCCGCCGCCCGTCTGGATCACGTTGTAGGGGTTGTTGACGTTCTTGGGCAGCAGCGTGATCTTCAGGCCCTTTTTCAGGGCCGGGGTCTGCGTCTGAGCCAGGGCCAGGGCCCCGAGCCCCAGCGTGACCGAGAGGGCGGAGAACATGAGCGCGCGGTGCTTCATAGAGAACCTCCAAGGGCGAGTGAGGTGAGATGAAGAGGGCTGTTTCTGGCTGACGGCTGATTGCTGAAGGCTGACCGCTCCGAGCTACCCCACGGCTTCCCTCCCCCGCCGCCGTGCCCGAACGCGGGCGAGGAGGTTGGGCACGAGGACCGAGCCGATCAGCAGCAGGCCCGTCACGATGGTCAGAATCTCGCCCGGCACGTCCACGATGGTCAGCGCCCCGTTGATGATCCCGATCAGGAAGACGGCGGCGACCGCGCCCACCACGCTCCCGCGCCCGCCGAAGATGCTCACCCCGCCGAGGAGCACCGCCGCGATCACCCCGAGTTCGAGCCCCACCCCGTTGTCCGCCCGCGCGCTGGAGAAGCGGAAGGTGTACACCACCCCCGCCAGCGCCGCCATCAGCCCCGAGCCCACGAAGAGGATGAGCTTGACCCGCTCGACCCGCAGCCCCGCGAACCGGGCCGCGACCTCGTTCGCCCCGATGGCATAGAGGCTGCGCCCGAAGGCCGTGGCGTGCAGCACCAGGGCCGTGATCACCGCCAGCACGGCGAAGAGCGCGATGGGAATCGGGATCATCGTGCCCGGCACCGTCCCGAAACCCAGGTTGGTGTATGCGGGCGGAAAGTCGGCCACCGCGCGGTCCCCCAGCAGCGCGTACGCCAGCCCCCGGTACAGCGCCAGCGTGCCGATGGTCACCGCCAGCGACGGCAGCCCCAGCCGGGTGACGAGCAGCCCGTTGAAGAGTCCGGCGAGCCCGCCCGCCCCGAGGGTGAGCAGGATCGCCAGCGGCATGGGCACCCGGGCCGCCCACAGCACGCCGAGCAGGGCGCTGCACATCCCCAGGATGCTCGCCACCGACAGGTCGATCTCCGCCACGATGATCAGCAGCGTCATCGTGAGGACCATCAGGGCGATCTCGCTGAAGTTGGCCGTCAGGAAGGACAGGTTGGAGGCCGTCAGGAAGTCCGGCGACAGCAGCGCCCCCACGAGCAGCGCGACCACGACGAGCCCGAGGATGGTGGCCTCCCACCCGAGCCGCAGACGCCTCACGCCGGGCCTCCCGTCTGGGTCGTTCCAGCCTGGGGCGTGTGGTGCTGCCCCTCGATCTGGAGCCGCTGGGCGGTGCGCCGCGACACGATGATGTCCACCGAGATGGCGAGCAGGAGCAGCGCCCCCTGGATCGCCTGCTGGTAGAAGGCGGGCGCCCGCAGCGTCACGAGCGCGCTCCCGATCACGCCGAGCAGGAGCGCCCCGATCCCCGCCCCCGCCACCGTCCCCACCCCGCCGCCTATGCTCACCCCGCCCACGACCGCCGCCGCGATGACCTGAAGTTCCAGGCCCGTCCCGGCGGTCGCGTCCACCGTCCCGTAGCGCGCGAGGTACAGCACCCCCGCCAGCCCCGCGATGGCCCCGCTGATCACGAACCCGGTGAGGGTCCGCCGGGTCACGTCGATCCCCGCGAGGACCGCCGCGTCCGTGTTCGAGCCGACCGCGTAATATTCCCGCCCGCCCCGGTACGACCCCAGGTAGACGCCGAACGCGACCATGATGGCGAGCACGAGGAGGACGAGGTTGGGGATGCCGAGCACGCTCCCCGTCCCGAACCCCAGGAAGGCGGCGGGGAGGTTGGAGGCATTGACCTGCCCCCCGCTCACGACCGCGTACGTCACCCCCCGGAACACGTACAGGGTGCCCAGCGTGGCGACGAGCGCCGGGACCCGCCCGTACGCGACGAGCAGGCCGTTGACCACCCCGAGCCCGGCCCCGAGGAGCAGGCCGAACAGCAGCGCGACGGGCACCGGCAGCCCCGGCACGGCGATGAAGAGCGAGCCCGTCAGGAAGGCGGTCAGGCCCACGACGCTGCTCACGCTGAGGTCCACGTGGCGCATCAGGAGCACGACCGTCTGCCCCACCACCAGCAGGCCGATCACCGAGACGTTCAGCAGCAGGTCGCGGACGCTGCCCACCCCCAGGAAGCGGGGATTGACCGCCGCCGTCCCCAGCGTGATCAGCAGCAGCAGCAGGGCGAGGGTGAACTCGCGGGCCCGCAGCACTCGGGTCAGGATGCCCGGGCGGGGCGGCCCCGCCAGCACGTCGGGTCCGGTCTGGCTCGTCATGCGGCACCCTCCACGGCGGCGCGTTGTCCGGTCGCCAGGGACATCACGCTCTCCTCGCTGCCCTGCTCGCGGGCGAGTTCGCCGACCAATCGGCCCTCGCGCATCACGAGGATGCGGTCGGCCATGCCGAGCACCTCCGGCAGGTCGCTGGAGATCATCAGCACGGCCAGCCCGCCGCCCGCCAGCTCGGCCAGGGTGCGGTGGACCTCCGCCTTGGCCCCCACGTCGATGCCGCGCGTGGGCTCGTCCACGATCAGGACGCTGGGGCCCGTCGCCAGCCACTTCGCCAGCACCACCTTCTGCTGGTTGCCGCCCGACAGGGTGCTCACCGCGTCGTGGAGGCCGTGCGCCTTGAGCCGGAGCCTGGAGGTCCAGCTCCGGGCATTCTCCTCCTCGGCGCCCCGGTCCATGAAGGGGCCGCGCCGCAGCCGGTTCAGGACGGCGAGGTTCGCGTTGCGCTCGATGGAGAGGTCCATCACCAGCCCCTGCTGGCGGCGGTCCTCCGGCACGAGGCCGACCCCCGCGCGCATGGCCGCCCGGGGACTCAGCGGCGGGACGACGTGCCCGTTCACCCGCACCTCGCCCCCCCCGCGCGGGTCGATGCCGAAGATGGCCCGCGCGACCTCGCTGCGGCCCGCTCCGACGAGCCCCGCGAGCCCGACGATCTCGCCGCGCCGCACCGTGAGGCTCACGTCCCGGAAGACGCCCGGCTGCGTCAGTCCCCGCACGTCGAGCACGACCTCCCCGGCGTGCGCCTCGCCGCGCGGGTAGAGCTCGCCCAGCTCCCGGCCCACCATCTGCCGCACCACCCGGTCGGGCGTGTAGTCCGAGGTGGGTCCGGCGCTGACCCAGGTGCCGTCCCGCAGGACCGTCACCCGCTGGCACTGGGCGAAGACCTCCTCCAGCCGGTGCGTGATGAAGAGAACGGCCGCCCCGCGCGCCCGCAGCGACCGCACCACCCGGAAGAGCCGGGCCGTCTCCTGGAGGGTCAGCGCCGCCGTGGGCTCGTCCATGATCAGGACGCGGGCGCTCAGCGACAGCGCCTTGGCGATCTCCACGATCTGCTGGTCGGCGATGCTCAGGCCGCGCACGACGCGGGTGGGGTCGAGCGCCACCCCCAGGTCCCCCAGGATGGTGGTGACGCGGGTGTTCATCGCCGCCGCGTCGATGCGCCCGCCCCGCCCGAGCGGCTGGCGGCCCATCAGCACGTTCTCCGCCACCGTCAGGTCGGGAAAGAGGGTCGGCTCCTGGTAGATGACCGCCACCCCCGCGTCCCGCGCCTCGGCGGGGTGCCGGAAGTGGCGCTCCCGCCCGCCCACGGTGAGGACCCCGCCGTCCGGGCTGTGGACACCCGCCAGGATCTTGACGAGGGTGCTCTTGCCCGCCCCGTTCTCCCCGAGGAGGGCGTGCGCCTCGCCGGGGTAGAGTTCGAGGCTCACGTCCACGAGCGCCCGGACGGGCCCGAACGCTTTGCTCGCGTGGCGGAGGGTCAGCATCGGCGCGGGGTCGGCGGGGCTAGTCAAGGTGAAACACCTCCTCCAGCCGCAAGAAGCCCTGGTCGGGCGTGCCCTGAAGCTCCGCGAAGAAGGGGGCCATCTCCGATTGCCAGCGGGCGTTGACCTCGCGGGCGGCCATCCCGGCCCGCGCCCGGTCCAGGCTGGGGGTCTCGAAGTAGCCGATCAGGAGGCCGTCCCCGCGCAGGAAGAGCGAGTAGTTGTGCCACCCCGTCTCGCGCAGGGCGCACAGCATCTCCGGCCACACGGCGGCGTGCCGGGCCCGGTACTCGCCCAACCGCTCGGGCCGGACCTGGAGCTGGAAGCAGACGCGCTGACGGGGGGCGGAGGTCTCGGGCATGGGTCTCCAGACAGGGGGGCGGCGCGGTGGGCGCGGGGCAGGCCGGGTCACCCCCGGGGGGTCACGGCGGCGGCTGGGTGGGGAACTCTGTGACCTATCTAATACCGCGCGACAGGAATTTGCAAGCCCTTGTCAATCTGTGTTGGATTGATGTTAGATTCTCGTATGACCAACACCGCCGCGCCCACCGGCAGCGAGCGCCAGCAGCTCATCTTGCGCCGGGCCCTGGCCGAGCGGGTGGTCCGCATCCGCGACGTGGCCGCCGAGCTGGGGGTCCACGAGATGACGGTCCGGCGCGACCTCGACGCCCTCGCCGAGCAGGGCCTGCTGGAGCGCATCCACGGCGGGGCCCGCGTGCTGGAAAAGACGAGCGAGGAACTTTCCCACCACCTGCGCGCCGCCAAGAACACCGGGGCCAAGGAGCAGATCGCCCGCGCCGCCCTGGGGTTCATTCAGGACGGCGAGGTGATCGGCCTCGACGCGAGCACGACGGCCCTCTCTCTGGCGCGCATCCTGCACGCCCGGCAGGTCACCGCCATCGTCACCAGCCTTGACGCGGCGAACACCCTGGCGGCGAACGGGGTGCCCTTCGCGCTCGTGGGCGGCAACTTCCACGCGCCCGCGCGCTCGTTCGTCGGCGCCTTTTTCATGGACATGATGAGCCGCCTGCACCCCGACCGGGTGTTCTTCTCGGCCAAGGCGTACTCCCCCGCCCTCGGCTTCACCGACCCGCACCTGCCGGAGGTGGGCGCCAAGCAGGCGCTGATCCGCTCCGGGGGCACCGTCACCGCCCTGATCGACCACTCCAAGTTCGGGGGCCGGGCGCTCGCCACCATCGCCACCCTCGACCATGTGGATACCGTGATCACCGACCAGCCCCCGCCCGCCGAAACCCTCCAGGCCCTGCGCGAGGCGGACGTGGGGCTCATCGTCGCGGCCGGGAACGGGGGCACCTGAGCCCCGAACCTTTCGGAAACGCCCGAAGGGGACGGGCGGCCCGGCGCCTCCTGGGCCTCCTCCCTCAGCCGCAGGCCCCCCGGGGCATGGTCCCGGGCGTCGAGCGTCTGCGCGCCGAGACTGGATCGGCGAGTGTCCCCGGGGGCTCAGGCCTGGAGGGCCCGCAGCGCCCCCTCCAGCTTGCGCAGCAGCTCCTCGCGGTGCGGGATACCCCACACGGCGGTGCGGAGGCTCGCCCCGGCGGTGCCCCCCTGCAAGGAGCGCCGGAACCCGTCGAGGTGGTCCGCCGAATGCTCCCGGACGAGGCCTGTGACGACCGCATACGCCTCCGGATGGCCGCTGAGGGTGTCGAAATCGCTGTCGAGCGTCACGGGGGGGCGGGCGGCGTTCGGGTTGGCGTACGGGGACGCCCAGCGGTGCTCGCCCGACCCGACCTCGTGCGTCCCGCCGCCCGGCAGGATCACCTCGGCGCGGGTGTTCGGCGGGACCACGATCCTCACCTCGATCTGCCCGTCCCGGATGACCCACGCCACGCTCGCTTCCCCGTAGGGGGTGACGTGCCGCGCCGAGGCGAAGGTGAGGCCCCCTCCCGGAATGGGCTGAATCGTCATCCGCCGGTAACCCGGTTCAGCAGGAGCGAGGCCCGCGACGGTGCGGTGCAGCCAGTCCGCCACCGCGCCGAGGGCGTAGTGGTTGAAGGAGGTCATCTCGCCGGGGTTGATCGAGCCATCGGGCAGCATCGAGTCCCAGCGTTCCCAGATCGTCGTCGCGCCCATCGTGACGGGGTAGAGCCAGGAAGGACACTCGCGCTGCATCAGCAGGCGGTAGGCCGCGTCCGTCTCGCCCACGTGGGTGAGCGCGTCGCAGATCAGCGGCGTGCCCGCGAAGCCGGTGGCGATGTGGTAGCCGTTCTCGCGCACCAGGGCGCGCAGCCTGCGCGCGGCGTGACCCCGCTGGCCCTCGTCCCGCAGCAATGCGAACTCCAGCGCGAGGGCGTAGGAGGTGCCCGAATCGCTCAGCACGCGCCCGCTGGGCGTCACGTACTCCCGCGCGAACGCCGCCCGCACCTCGTCCGCCAGGGCCAGGTACCTCTGTGCCGCCTCGTGGCGGCCAAGAACGCGGGCGGTGAGCCCCAGAACCTCCGCCGACCGGGCGAAGTACGCCGTGGCGACCACGCCGGGCAGGGTGCGCCCCGCCGCCGGGTTGGTGGGCGGCGCGGTGGGGTCGAGCCAGTCGCCGAACTGAAAGTCCTGATCCCACAGCAGGGACTCGCCCGCCCGGCCCCGGATGTACTCCACCCACGCCCGCATACTGTCCCACTGCCGCTCCAGCACGTCCCGGTCCCCGTATCGCCCATACAGCACCCAGGGCACGAGGGTCGCGGCGTCACCCCACACGGCGGCGGCGACGGTCGCGGGGGGCACCACCGGGATCACCGCCGGGACCGCCCCGTTCGGTTCCTGATCCGCCGCGAGGTCCCCCAGCCAGGAGGAGAGGAAGCCGTTGACGTCGTAGAGGAAGGAGGCGGTGGGCGCGAACACCTGAATATCCCCCGTCCACCCCAGCCGCTCGTCGCGCTGCGGGCAGTCGCTCGGGATGTCGAGGAAGTTCCCCCGCATTCCCCACACCACGTTCTGATGCAGCTTGTTGACGAGGGGATCGGAGCACTCGAACCAGCCGGTGCGCTCCAGGTCGGAATGGACGACGACCGCCTCCAGATCATCCAGGCCGGGTTTACCCGGCCAGCCCCCGACCTCGGCGTAGCGGAAGCCGTGGAAGGTGAATCTCGGCTCCCAGGTCTCCGGCGCTCCGCCTTTCAGGGTGTAGCGGTCGGTGGCCTGCGCGGTCCGGAGGGGACGGGTGCCGAGTTCGCCGTGCTCCAGGACCTCGGCGTGACGGAGGGTGACGGTCTGGCCCGCCTCGCCCCGCACGGTGAGGCGGACCCAGCCGACGAGGTTCTGCCCGAAGTCCACCAGGGTCTTGCCGCTCGGAGAGGTCGTGATACCGACGGGCCTCAGCGTCTCGATCCTCCGCACGGGCGGCCCGTCGGGGGCGACGAGGGTGGCGAGGTCGCGTTCGATCCTCCGAACGGGCGTCCACCCGGAGTCGTCGAAGCCCGCGGTGGCCCAGCCGGTCACCTCCAGCCGCGCGTCGTACGTCTCCCCGTCGTACAGGTCGGCGGCGAGGATGGGGCCGGTCGAGGCCCGCCACGTCTCGTCCGTCACGACCCGCTCGACCGTGCCGTCGGTGTACGTGATCTCCAGTTGCGCGAGCAGGGCGAGGTGCTCGCCGTAGAGGTTGCGCCTTCCTCCGCCAAAGCCCAGCTGCCCCCGGTACCACCCGTCCCCGAGCAGGGCGCCGAGGGCATTGCGCCCCCCATGCAGCAGGCCCGTCACGTCGAAGGTCTGGTAGCGGAGGCGGTGGTCGTAACTCGTCCAGCCGGGCGCGAGCACGTAATCGCCGACCCGCTCGCCGTTGAGCTGCGCCTCGTACACGCCGAGGGCGGTGACGTACAGGCGGGCGGAGGCGACACCGGGGCGAACGTCGAACTCGCGGCGCAGGAGGGGGCTGGGCTGGGCCTGGCCGGTGTCCTCCTCCCAGTCGGGCGAGACGAACGCCGCGCTCCAGTCGTCCGGCGTCAGCAGCCCGACCTCGATGCCGAGGGGGTCACTCCAGCCGGAGGGGCCGCCCTCCTCGCCCCAGACCTGCACGCGCACCTGGACGCGCTCACGGGAGGTCAGGGGACGGAACGGCCAGGGCACGAACACGGACTCGCCCGACTCGACGCGCCCGGTCTCTCCCAGCAGGCGGCCGTCCGCGCCGAAGGCCTCGATGGCGTAGGCCCGCTGCCGCCAGTTCGGGAGGCCCGTCTCGGTGCGCCAGCTCAGGCGCGGGGCCGCCTCGCCGATGCCGAAGGCCTCGCGGTGGTGCTCGGCGCGCAGGTCGCGAATATGGAGGACAGGGAGGGTGGGGGTCTCGGGATGGAGGTAAACGGTCATGGGGTGGACTCCACAGGTGGGTGGGAAGACGAAACGTGCGGGCAACGGTAAGGGGGCGTTGCCCGCACGCGCTTGGGGGTGAGGTCGTAGGGAGGGGCGGCGGTCGCGTCAGCCCTTGACGGCCCCGGCGGCCATGCCCTTCATCACCATCTGGTTGAGCAGCAGGTACACGAGCACGGTGGGCGCGACGGCGAGCGCGATGGACGCGAAGGTCGGCCCCCACTCGCGCTGCCCGTACTGCCCGGTGAAGGCGAGCAGGCCCGACTGGACGGTGCGCATCTCGGGATTCTGCATGAAGGTCAGCGAGAAGAGCAGGTCGTTCCACATGAAGAAGAACTGCACGAGCGCGACCGTCACGATGGCATTCATCGTCATGGGGAGGGCGACTTTCGTGAAGACCTGATAGATGCTCGCCCCGTCCACGATGGCCGCCTCGATGACCTCCCGCGCGAAGGTCTTGAAATACCCGGCGAGGAAGAACACCACCAGCGGCAACCCGAAGGCCGTGTACGCGAGAATCAGCGCGAGACGCGTATCGAGCAGGTGCAGCCGGAAGAACATCGTGAAGAGGGGCAGCAGCGCGATCTGGACAGGCACCATGATCCCCGCCAGGAACAGGATCGACACCGCGCCGCTGAGCCGCCAGCGCATGATCTCCAGCCCGAAGGCCGCCATCGTCCCCAGCACGATCACCAGCGCGAGGGCCGGGATCACCGAGAGGACGCTGTTCACGAAGTAACGGCTCATGTTCCCTTCCGTCCAGGCGCGGGCATAGTTCTCCCAGTGCAGCGCCTGCGGGAGCGCCCACATCGGCGCGCTGGAGAACTCGTCCGCACCCTTGAGCGAGGACAGGAAAATCCACACCACCGGGTACACCGCCACGAACACGACGAGCAGCACGAGGAGGATCATGGGCAGCCGCGAGAGCCAGGCCAGGCGGCCGCCGGGGTGCGTCTTGCCGGGAAGGGGGAGGGAGGCGGAACGTTGCATGGGTTACTCCCTGGACGCGCCGCGCCGCGCCCGCCAGAAGATCAGCAGCGTGACGAGCAAACACTGGAGGGCCAGCGTGAGCGCGAGCGTGCTGCCGTAGCCGTACTCGCCGTAGCTGAACGAGGTCTTGTACATGTACAGCGTCAGCGGCGTGGTGGCCGTGCCGGGGCCGCCGCCCGTCAGCGCCATGATCGAGTCGAATACCTTGAGGGTCCCGTTGAGGCTGAAGATCAGGGACGCCACCGTGATGGGCGCGAGCAGCGGCAGGACCACGAAGCGGGCGAGCGTCCAGCCCTGCGCGCCGTCGAGCCGCGCGGCCTCGATGGTCTCCTCGGGGATATCGACCAGGCCGGTGTAGAGCAGGATCGCGTAGAAGCCCATCGCCTTCCAGATGTCCATCACCCCGATCACCCAGAAGGCGGTCGAGCCCTGCCCCAGCCACGCCTGCACCGCGCCGTCCAGCCCGTACTGCGGCGCGATGGCGAAGAGCTTGGCGAACATCTGCGCGACCGCCACCGTGGGCAGCACGACGGGCAGGAACACCAGCGTCCGCACGAGCACCGACGACTTCCTGAGATAAAAGGCGTACAGCAGCGCGAGCGCGAGGCCGAGGATCACCTGCCCGGCCGAGACGAAGAGGGCGTACTTCGTGCCGAACCACAGGGCCTTCCAGAAGGTGGGGTCCTGTGCGAGCCGCACGTAGTTGTCCAGGCCCACGAACTTGAACCCGGCGATAGGCGAGCCCTCGTAGACCGTGTAGCCCAGCGACCAGAGGATCGGCACGAGCACCACCAGCGCGTAGAGCAGTAGAGCCGGGCCGACGAAGACGAGCACCGCCCGCCAGTCACGCAGCGTTCTTTCCATACCTTCTCCTGGGCACGTCCTGGGAGGTGGGGGCTGGCTCTGTCGCCGGGGCCAGCCCCCCTCAACTCAGCGCAGCGCGGCCTGCAACTGCTGGAGGTAGTCCTGTGGGCTGAGGTCCCCCGTCACCAGGGGCTGCACGTTGTCCGTCGCCACCGAGGTCGCCTTGGGGCTGAAGTTGGCCTCGAACCACAGGTAGGGGGTTTTCACCCCGCCGATCTTCTGCTGCACCAGCCGCGTCAGCGCGGGGGTGTTCGCGGGCGTCCTCGTCACCTTGAAGCCGGTGATCAGGCCCTGGTCGGCGAAGGCCCGGTTGCCGAAGTTGGAGAAGACGTACTTCATCCACTCCCCCAGCGCGGCGTCGTTCTGCCCCTGATTCACCGCCACCACCAGGCCGGTGTTCACCGACCAGTCGTTCGCGGTGCCCCTGCCGCCCCGCACGGTGGGGAAATTGAACAGGCCGATGTTCTGCGCCCCGATCTTGTTCTGCTTGGCGTCGTTAAAGTTCCCGAGCGCCCAGCCTCCCATGTAGAACATCGCGGCCTTGCCCCCGAGGAAGGTGTCCAGCGCCGTCTGGTAGTCGATGGTGCTCACGCCCCGGCCGAAGTACCCCTTCTTCCCGAGGTCTTGCACGGCGGTCACGGCCTCCACGAAGCCGGGGTCGGTGACCTTGAGGGTCCCGGCCTTCACCCGGTCCATCGCGTCCGCGCCGTACTTGCGGGCGACGTAGCCGCCGATCAATCGGGTCAGCGGCCACTTCTGCTCCCCGGAGGCGGCAAAAGGTTGGACGCCCTTTTTCTGGAAGGTGTCGGCGGCCCGCACCAGCTCGTCCCAGGTCCGGGGTTCCTTGACGCCGCTTTGCGCGAAGATCTGTTTGTTGTACCAGAAGCCCTCGATGTTCATCTCCAGCGGCAGCGCGACGAGCTTGCCCCGTTGAGTTTCTTTTGCAGCGTGACGGCGGCGGGGTTGAGCTGGTTGTAGATGCCCAGCCGCTTGAAGGTGGCCTCCAGGTCGGCGACCTGCCCCCGCCCCTGCAACTGGGCGAGCAGGGTGGGCTGGTCGATGGCGAAGAGCGCCGGGAGGTTGCCACTCGCGGCCAGCAGTTGCAGTTTCTGCGACAGCTCCGTCTGCGGCGCGTTCTGGTACTGCACCCTCACGCCGGGGCGCGTCTTGGAGTACGCCTGCGAGAGGTCGAGCAGCGTCTTCGTGTACCCCTGGTCCTCCAGTTGCGGGGTGAGGTAGACGATGGTCTTGTTCCCCTGCGCCTGGGCGCCCGACAGCGCGGCGCCGAGCACCAGCAGGGCGGAGAGCGGGGCCAAACGGGCGGTCTTGTTCATGGGGACTCCTGGCGGGTCGTGACGGGGCGGGCGAACGGACGGCGGGTGGATGTCAACGTTGTGATCGAGGGTGTGGATGGGGCGCGGCCTGGCAGGGGCCTAGCTCGAACCTCGGAGGACGAGGTGGGTGGGCAGGGTGACCCGCTCGGCGTCCTCTGGAAGGGTTCCGGCGAGCCGAGCGAGGATCATCTCGGTCGAGCGCTGGCCGAGTTCGGTGAGGGGGTGGTGGACGGTGGTGAGGGGCGGGTCCACGTACTGGGTGATTTCCAGGTCGTCGAAACCCACGACGGCGAGGTCCTCCGGCACCCGCAGGCCGCGGGCGCGGGCCTCCCGGAGAACGCCAATCGCCATCCGGTCGGAGGCGGCAACGACGGCATCGGGGGAAGCTGCCATGAGGGCGTTGAACACCCGCCGCGCCCCCTCGAAGGAGTAGTCCGCCGCGACGACGAGGGCGGGGTCCCGGGCCAGTCCGCACGCGGCGAGGCCGTCGAAGTAGCCCCCGTACCGCTCGGTGTTGTGGTAGGCCTCCAGGTCGCGCGGGCCGCCCACGAAGCCGATCCGGCGCCGTCCGCGGGAGTGCAGGTGCTCGACGGCCTGCCGGACCCCCGAGCGGTAGTCCACGCAGATCACGGGGACCCCGGCGGGCAGGTCGGGCTGGTCGATCACCACGAGCGGGGAGGCGACGAAGGGAGAAAGCGCGGCGGCGTTGCTGGCGAAGGGGATGAAGATGCCCCCGTCGAACTGGCCCTGCGCGAGGCCGCGCCGGTAGGCCGAGAGGTCCGCGTTCGTGAAGTTCGTCAGGCTGAGGCTGTACCCGTTGGCCTCGGCGGTGGCCGCCATCGCCGCGACGATCACGGCGACCGCCGGGTCGGCGAGGTTGCCGTAAGGGGGCTTGTCCTCGTTGCCGTAGGCGACCAGCGCGATGGAAAAGGCCTGCCCCAGCCGCATGGCGCGGGCCGCCCGATGCGGCTGGTAGTCCAGCGCCTTCACCGCCCGCAGCACCGCCGCCCGGGTCTTGTCGCTCACCTTGTCGCCGCCGTTCAGAACGTACGAAACCGTCTTGAAGCTCACACCCGCCTCAGAAGCCACGTCCTTGATCGTCGCGCGACTCAATTCCTCACCTCCCTGCCCGCCAAGAAGCGAGCACGTCGTTGTTAGAATGTAAACGTTGTGACTCGGACTATAGGGGGCGGGGCGTGGGCTGTCAACCCGGGGCCGAAGGGTCGCTTCGCGTCGTTCTCAAGCGTCCAGAACCGAAGTTCATCCCAGTCATCCTCTCTGAAGACGACTTGGAACGGCTAGACAGGTCCGGTGGGTGACGACGCAACAAGGTCTTGCAAAGTCATGTTCTTTTCGTGTTAGCTTCCGGGTATGGTCAACGTCGATTGTCAGCCTGGGCGCGCTCGCCGGGGGCTGGCCCTGGGGGTTGCCCTCGCCGACGTGCCGCCCCTCGTCACCGCGCCCAAGGAGTCCGCATGAACATCGATCAGGTCAAGGCCGCCCTTCGGGAACAGAGGATCGAGACGCCCTCGTGGGGCTACGGCAACTCCGGCACCCGCTTCAAGACCTTCGCCGCGCCCGGCGCCGCCCGCACCGTCTGGGAGAAGCTCGACGACGCCGCCGAGGTCCAGCGGCTCACCGGGATCGCGCCCTCGGTCGCCCTGCACATTCCCTGGGACGAGGTGGAGGACTACGGGGAGCTGCGGCGGTACGCCGAGGAGCGCAGCCTGAGCATCGGCGCCATCAACCCGAATGTCTTCCAAGAGGACGTGTACAAGCTCGGCAGCGTCACCAGTCCCTTCGAGGAGGTACGCGAGCAGGCCATAGGGCACCTCCTCGACTGCGTGGAGGTCATGAAGCAGACGGGCAGCCGCGACCTCTCCCTGTGGTTCGCGGACGGCACGAACTACCCCGGGCAGGATGACTTGAGAGCCCGTAAGCGGCACCTCCGGGCGGCCCTGAAGCGGGTGCACGACGCCCTCCCCGACGGCGCGCGGATGCTCGTCGAGTACAAGCTGTTCGAGCCTGCCTTCTATTACACGGACCTCTTCGACTGGGGGGCGGCGTATGCGCACTGCCTCGCGGTCGGGGAGAAGGCGCAGGTGCTCGTGGATCTCGGCCACCACGCGCAGGGGGTGAACATCGAGGGCATCGTCGCCTTCCTCCTCGACGAGGGGCGGCTGGGCGGCTTCCACTTCAACGCCCGGCGCTACGCCGACGACGACCTGATCGTGGGCACGACCAACCCCTTCGAGCTGTTCGCCATCTACGCGGAACTCGTGGCCGCCGAGCAGAGCAGCGACGACCTCACCCGCACCACCGCGCAGAACGTGGCCTACATGATCGACCAGAGCCACAACATCGAGCCCAAGGTGGAGGCGATGCTCTACAGCGTCCTGAACTGCCAGGAGGCGTATGCGAAGGCGCTGCTGATCGACCGCGACCTGTTGAGGGAAGCGCAAGCTGCCGGAGACGTGCTCGGCGCCCACCGCGTCCTCGCCGACGCCTTCCGCACCGACGTACGTTCCCTCCTCGCGGAGGTGCGGGAGGAGATGGGGGTGCCCGCAGACCCCATCGCCACTTACCGGGCCAGCAGCTATCAGCAGAAGGTCGCTCAGGAACGCGGCACGGCGGCGGGCGGCGGCGGCTACCCCGTCAAAGAGAAAGTGCTCGCCGACAAGTAAACGCCCCTCTCTTCAAGGAGCCCGACCATGACCACCACCCAGTCCAAGACCACCATCCAGAACCGCTGGAACGACGCCGAGGCGCCCCAGGGCGACGGCCTCGCCTCCCTCACCTACCGCTCCAACCTGCTCGGCGCCGACCGCACGCTCGTCAATATTTACGGCGGCAACACGAGCACCAAGAGCGTGGAGAAGGACCACCTGGGCCGCGACGTGACGGTCCTGTGGGTGAAGGGCTCGGGCTCCGACATTGCCTCCATTACCGAGAAGGGCTTCGCGGGCCTGAAGCTGGATGAGGTGCTGCCCCTCTTCGACCGCCCTTCGATGACGGACGAGGAGATGACCGCCTACCTCGACCGCACGACCTTCGAGCCGGGCCGCCCCCGCCAGAGCATCGAGACGCTGCTGCACGCCTTCGTGCCCGCCAAGCACGTGGACCACACTCACCCCGACGCCATCATCGCCATCGCCTGCACCCCCAACGGGCAGGAGCTCATGCGCGAGATTTACGGCGACCGGGCCGCGTGGGTGGACTACATCCGCCCCGGCTTCACGTTGAGCCAGCAGATCGGGGCGGCGGTGCGGGAGAACCCGAACCTGGAAGCCGTCGTGATGGGCAAGCACGGCCTGGTGACGTGGGGTGACACCTCGAAGGAGAGCTACGAGACCACCCTACGCATCATCGGCGAGGCGCAGGCGTACCTCGACGCGCACCGGCAGGACCCGGCCTTCGGCGGGGCACGGGTCCAGAGCGTGTCCGACGAGGAGGCCCAGACGCTCCTCGCCGCCGTCCTCCCCATCCTGCGTGGGTCGATGAAGGGGGAGCGACCCGTGATCCTCAACGTGGACCGCAGCTCCGAGGTGCTGGAGTTCGTCAACTCGAACGCGGCGGCGGAACTGTCCCAAGTCGGCGCGGCGTGCCCCGACCACCTCGTCCACACCAAGCGGGTGCCCCTCTTCCTCGACTGGACCCCGGAGCAGGGTCAGGACGCCTTGATCCAGGCGGCGAAAGAGGGCGTCGAGCGTTTCAAGGCCGAGTACGCCGCCTACTTCGAGGAGAACAAGACGGAAGGGGACGTGATGTTCACGCCCAGCCCGCGCGTGGTGCTGATCCCCGGCCTGGGCATGGTGAACAGCGGCCCCGACGCGCAGGGGGCGGACGTGTCCCGGCAGCTCTACCTCCGCGCGATTCAGGTGATGAAGAGTGCGAGTGCGCTCGGCGGCTTCGTCTCCCTCACCGCCGCCGAGAGCTACGCGGTCGAATACTGGCCGCTCGAACTGTACAAGCTCAGCCTCAAGCCCGCGCCGAAGGTGTTCGAGGGTCACGTCGCCCTGGTGACGGGCGCGGCGAGCGGGATCGGTCGCGCCATCGCCCGCAGGCTCGCGCAGGATGGGGCGCACATCGTCATCGCGGACCTCAACGCGGACGGCGGGGCGGAGGTGGCGGGGGAGCTGATCAAGGCGCGCGGCTACCACCGGGCCACCAGCGTGGGCATGAACGTGACCGACGAGGCGCAGGTGCAGGGCGCGTACACGCACGCGGTGCTGAATTACGGCGGCGTGGACATGGTAGTGAACAACGCGGGCATCGCCTCCAGCGCCCCCATCGAGGAGACCAGCCTCGACATGTGGAACAAGAACCAGAGCATCCTCTCGACCGGGTACTTCCTGGTGGCGCGGGAAGCGTTCAAGGTCATGAAGTCGCAGGGTACGGGCGGGAACCTCGTCTTTATCGGCTCCAAGAACTCCGTCGCGGCGGGCAAGAACGCGGCGGCCTACAGCGCGGCGAAGGCGGCGGAACTGCACCTGGCCCGCTGCCTGGCCGAGGAGGGCGGCGCCGCCGGAATCCGGGTGAACAGCGTCCTCCCCGACGGGGTGCTGGCGGGCTCGGCGATCTGGGACGGCAAGTGGCGCGCCGAGCGGGCGGCGACGTACGGCATTGAGCCCGACAAGCTCGAAGAGTTCTACCGCAACCGCACCACCCTCAAGGTCAACGTCTTCCCCGAAGACATCGCCGAGGCGGTCGCCTACCTCGGCTCGCCCGCCGCGGGCAAGACGACGGGCGGCGTGCTGACGGTGGACGGCGGCGTCCCCATCGCCTATGTCCGCTGAGGGGCGGGTCTCCCGGCACGTCGCCATCGACCTCGGGGCGTCGAGCGGGCGGGTGGCCCTCGGCACCCTGCAAGGCGGGCACCTGAGCGTCGAGGTGCTGCACCGCTTCCCCAACGGCGGCGTCCCCGTGCGCGGCGGCCTGTACTGGGACATCCTCGGCCTGTGGCGCGAGATTCTGCACGGCCTGAAGCTCGCCTCCTCGCGCGGCCCGGTCGCCAGCGTCGGAGTGAACTCCTGGGCGGTCGATTACGGCCTGCTGGACGACGAGGGCGAACTCCTCGGCGGCGTGCACCACTACCGCAGCCCGCGGCTGAACGGCGTGATGGAGCGGGTGCGGGCACACCTCGGGGACGAGGCGATCTACGGGGCGACGGGCATCCAGTTCCTGCCCTTCAACACCCTGTACCAGCTTGCGGCGGAACGGCCCGAACGGCTCGCCCAGGCACAGACGCTCCTGATGGTCCCCGACCTTCTACACTTCTGGCTGTGCGGCGCGCGGGTGACCGAGCGGACGAACGCGAGCACGACGCAGTTCTTCGATCCACGGACGGGGGAATGGGCGACCTCGCTGCTGGACGCTCTCGATCTCCCCACCCATCTCCTGCCCCACATCGTCCAGCCAGGTACGGACCTGGGCGAACTGAGCCCCGAGGTCGTGCGTGAGACGGGCCTGCACGGCACCCGCGTGATCGCCCCCGCCACGCACGACACCGCCTCCGCCGTCGCCGCCGTTCCCGCTGCGGCAGGTGAGACGGGCTGGGCCTACGTGTCGAGCGGGACGTGGAGCCTCGTCGGCATCGAGACGCCCGAGCCCGTTCTGACCGACGCCGCCCGCGCCGCCAACCTCACGAACGAGGCGGGCGTGGACGGCACCACCCGCCTGCTCAAGAACGTCATGGGCCTGTGGATCGTGCAGGAATGCCGCCGCGCCTGGGGCAACCCCGACTTCGCCGTGCTGTACGAGGGGGCGGCGGGCGTCCCGGCGGGCGGCCCCCTGATCGACCCCAACGGCGCCCGCTTCCTCCCACCCGGCCTCGACATGCCCGCCCGGGTGCAGGCGTACTGCGCCGAGACCGGCCAGCACGTCCCCCAGTCCCCGGCGGAGATCGTGCGCTGTGTGCTGGAGAGCCTCGCCCACCGGACGGCGGACGTGCTGGAACAGCTTGAGGCCGTGCAGGGCGGGCCCATCCACACCGTCTACGTGGTGGGCGGGGGCGCCCAGAGTCACTTCCTCAATCAACTCACCGCCGACCTCTCGGGCCGCACGGTCGTTGCCGGACCTGTGGAGGCGACGCTGATGGGCAACCTGCTCGTGCAGGCGGAGGCGGGCGGGGACATTCCGAAGGGCGGCGTGCGGGAGGTCGTGCGGGCCTCGGAGGCCCTGACGACCTTCACGCCGGGCGGCTCCGTTCCTACGGCCCAGCGCGAGCGGTTTCGCCGCCTCACTGTTCACCGTGCGACGGATGAGGCCGTCTCGCAGGGCTAAAGTTGGGCATCCATCCCCACCGCGTCCAGAGGTAAACCACCTTGACCATCGATCTCTTCATCACCTGTCTCAACGACGCGCTGTTTCCCCGCACGGGCGAGGCGACCGTCAAACTCCTGGAGCGGCTCGGGCACGAGGTCCGCTTCAACGAACGCCAGACCTGCTGCGGCCAGATGCACTTCAACTCCGGCTACCAGGACGACGCCCTGCGGCTCGTCCGCCACTTTGTCGAGACCTTCCGGGACGCCGAGGCCGTCGTCGCCCCCAGCGGCTCGTGCGTCGGCATGGTCCGTGACCTCTACCCGAGGGCGGCGGAGTGGGCCGGGGACGAGGAATTGCTCGCGGAGGTGAACGCCCTCACCCCGCGCGTCTTCGAGCTGAGCGAGTTTCTGGTGCGGTACCTCGGCGTGGAGGACGTGGGGGCCTACTACCCGCACCGGGTCACCTACCACCAGACCTGCCATGCGATGCGGGTGTTGCGGGTCGGCGATGCGCCGCTCAGGCTCCTGAAGAACGTGCGCGGGCTGCGGCTCGTCGAACTTCCCGCCGTGGAGCAGTGTTGCGGCTTCGGGGGCACCTTCAGCGTGAAGAACCCCGAGACGAGCACCGCCATGCTCGCCGACAAGGTGCAGAACGTGCTGAGCACGAAGGCGGAGGCCTGTACGGCGGGCGATAACTCCTGCCTGATGCACATCGGGGGTGGGCTCTCGCGCCTGCAAGCGGGCACCCGCACCGTCCACCTGGCCGAGATTCTGGCGAGCACCGAAGGGGAGGTCTTCGCATGAGTCAGTCGTTGCCGGGCAGGTCGGCCTGCCCGTTCGGGCGTGGGCCGGTAGCGCGCGAGGGGTCCTCATGAGCGCAGGCGGCATCGTTCCGCAGCGGACTTTTCAGGAAGCGGCCCGCGCCACGCTGGCAAACGCCCAGATGCGCCGCAATCTTCAGCACGCCACGACCACCATCCGCGAGAAGCGCCTGCGGGCCGTCGCCGAACTCCCCGACTGGGAGGACCTGCGCATCCAGGGGGCGGCGATCAAGGACCACGTGATGGCGAACCTCGGCGACTATCTCCTCGACCTGGAGGCCGCCGTCAAGGCCCGCGGGGGCCACGTCCACTGGGCGCGGGACGCCTTGGAGGCGCGGGAGATCGTGGCGGGCATCGCTTCTTCCCACGGTGCCCGCGAGGTCATCAAGGTCAAGTCGATCACCACCGATGAAATTGAACTCAACGGCGGGCTGGCCGAGCGCGGCATTCACGCCATCGAGACCGACCTCGCCGAACTCATCGTGCAGCTCTCGGAAGACCTGCCCAGCCACATCCTCGTGCCCGCCATCCACCGCAACCGGGCCGAAATCAGGGACCTCTTCCGCCGCAAGCTCGGCGCGGAGCTGCTGACCGACGAGCCGAAACAGCTCGCCGAGGCCGCCCGCCTCTACCTGCGCGAGAAGTTCCTGACGACCAAGGTCGCCGTCTCCGGCGCGAACTTCGCCGTCGCGGAAACGGGCACCATCTGCGTGGTGGAGTCGGAGGGCAACGGGCGCATGTGCGTCACGTTGCCGGAAGTGCTCGTCAGCGTCATGGGCATCGAGAAGGTGCTGCCGACGTGGCAGGACATGGCCGTGTACCTGCAACTCCTGCCCCGGTCGAGCACCGCCGAGCGCATGAACCCCTACACCTCCTTCTGGTCGGGCGTCACGCCGGGGGACGGCCCGCAGGAGTTCCACCTGATCCTCCTCGACAACGGGCGGACGGACGTCCTCGCCGACGAGGTGGGGCGGCAGACCCTGCGCTGCATCCGCTGCTCGGCGTGCCTCAACGTCTGCCCCGTCTACGAGCGCGCGGGCGGCCACGCCTACGGGAGCGTCTATCCCGGCCCCATCGGCGCGATCCTCACCCCGCAACTGCTGCACCTGGAGAACAAGAACGCGAACACCCTCCCCTGGGCGAGCAGCCTGTGCGGCGCGTGCTACGACGCCTGCCCGGTGAAGATCAACATCCCCGAGGTGCTGCTCTACCTGCGCGGCAAGATCACGGAGGATAGGCCCCTGAGCGCCGAGGACACCCTGTTCAAGACCGCCGCCTGGGTGATGAGCGAGCCGCACCGCTTCGAGGGGGCGATCAAACTGGCTCGCACCGGGCAGGGACCGCTGGTGAAACAGGGCGCCATCCACGCCCTGCCCGGGATGCTGGGCGGCTGGACGGACACGCGTGACCTCCCCGCCTTCCCGCCGCAGACGTTCCGCGAGTGGTGGCGCGGGCGGCCCGCCCCGGCGATGCGGGGCACGGAGGGCAACGCCCAGGCCAGCGAGGGTCAGCCCCTCGCCCCGCAGCGGGAAGAGCGGTCGATATGAGCGCCGAATCCAGGCTGGACATCCTGACCCGGATCAACCGGGCGAGGGCGCGTGAGGCGCAACCTTTCGTTCGCGTCCCCGTCCGCCCCTCCACCCGCCCGCACGGGGACGTGGTGGAGCAGTTCGCCGAGTACGCGGCGGAGTACCGCGCGAACGTCGTGCGGGTGGACGCGGGCGGGTTGCCGGGGGCGATCCGGGACGCCCTCGCGGCGCGCGGGAGCGAACGGGTGGTGATCCCGCCCGACCTGCCGACCGCCTGGCTGCCCGCCCACCTGCCTGTGACCGGGGACCAGCCCGGCACCACCGACCTCACGGCGTTCCAGGCGGTCGTCACGGGGTGCGCGGCGGCGGTCGCGGAGAGCGGCACGGTGGTCCTCGACCACGGCCCCGGGCAGGGGCGGCGGGCCCTGACCCTGGTGCCCGACCACCACGTGTGCGTCGTGTGGGAGGCGCAGGTCGTGGACGGCGTGCCGGAAGCGGTCGCGCGGCTGGCCGAGAGCGTGCGCGCGGGCCGTCCCCTGACCTGGATCAGCGGCCCGAGCGCCACCTCCGACATCGAACTCAGCCGCGTGGAGGGCGTCCACGGCCCCCGCGCGCTCGACATCCTGATCGTGGGGGACTAGCCTGGGAGGGCGCCTCAGCCCACCGCCTGCCTCAACCCGTCCAGGTCGTCCCCCACGCGGCTGAGGCTGGGCAGCACGTACCTTTCCACGACGGCGAGGTTGGCCGCGTCCTCCTCGGCCCGCGTGTTCTCGTGGAGCACCCAGTCCACGTCGGCGGCGAGGTCTTCGAGCACCCGGCGGCAGAGGTAGAAGCCGAGCAGGTCGGGGTCGAGTGCCACCTGCCGACCTGCGCCCTCCTCGTAGGCGGGGAGGACCTCGGCCAGCCGGCCGCCCAGCATCCACAGGTCGTGCTCAGGGGGTGCGAGCCGGGCCGTCTCCCAGTCGATGATCCATAGCCTCTCCGCCACGTCCCGCATGACGTTCCCGCCGTGCGCGTCGGTGTGGCAGACCACGAGGGGGCGGGGCCGGGACTGGGCCGCCTGTTGAAAGGACCGGGCCCGCTCCAGAAGCCGCCGCACCTCGTCCTCGCGCGGCAGCAGGAGGTCGCGCAGGGCGTGGACCCCGGGCCGGGCATCCCGGGGAAGCGCCCGCAGGAACCGCAGGTCCTCCAGAAATCCACGCTCGAAGGGGAGGTCGAAATCCTCCGGTGAGACGGGGAGGCGGTCTACCCGGCCCAGCACCCCCGCTGTCCCGGCATGCAGGCGACCGAGCAGCGGCGCGAGGTCCCCCAGTGCCGCCTCCCACCCCTCCCCCAGCGCGCCCCCCTCGATCCATCCGGAGACGACGAGCGGATGGCCCTCCACGTCGGCGAGATCGGCCCCGGCGAGGGTGGGCACGGGACGAGGCACGCGGGCCAGCACACCGCCCTCCCACAGGGCGCGCAGGAGCGGGACCTCCGCCGCGACCCGCCCCGCCATCACCTGACCGGAGGGCGTCCTCGGCAGCACCTTGACGAAAGACCGCCCCTCCGGCCCCTCGGCGCGGTAGGCGGGGGCTGTCCCGTCCGGGATGAAGGTCAGGGTGTCGGCGGCCAGCCCGTAGGCCGAGCGCAGCACGCTCAGGATCGCCGCGTGGTCGAGGGGGGGTTCGGCGCTCATCGCCCCTATCGTAGGCGGGGGGGAGGAGCGGGCCTGCCGGGAGGTTCATCCCCGGCCCCAACAAAAAACCACGCCCGGGGAGGGCGTGGCCGTGGGATCGGAGCTTCAAACCGGAGGAGACGAAACCGGCGAAGAGGCGCGCCCCCTACCGCAGCCCGCCGCTGAGCACCGCCGCGAGGCGCTTGGTGTTCGCCCCCTGCAACGCGTCGAGGCTCTCCTGCCCCTCGCGCACCATCGCCTTCCAGCGCTCCAGGTCGCGGGCGCTCCGCCCGGTCTCGCGCACGACGGCGGCGCTGACGGTGAAGTGGGCCTCGGGAAGCTGTGCCAGGGCGTCCCCCGCGCTGCTGTGCCGGGCGCCGAGCAACGCGCCGAGCATCCCCACGGAGTTGCTGCGCTCCATCAGCTCGCGCTGGAACTTGCGGTCCTTGATCGAGGCGATCACGTCCCACGCCGCGTCCGCGAGCGCCGTGGCGGGCGAGGCCGGACGGTGCACCTCCACCGCGAGGGTCTCGCCCTTTCGCCAGGTGCGGGTCCACACCCCGCCGCGCTCGGCGCTCCAGAGGGTCTCGAAGTCGCGGGCGTCCTCCACGAGCACCCGCATCTGCCCCAGGCCCGGGCGCAGGGTGACGCGGTGGCCGTCTTCCAGTACGCCCCACTCGCTCAGGCCCTCGGCGCCCAGCGCCTGCATCGGGGTGTAGGTGGCGGCCAGGGCGCGGGCTCCCTCGGAAACGCGGGCACGCACCGCCCCGTCCACGAGCAGTGCCACGTCAGGGCGCTCGCCCTCCCGCACGAGCTGCGCCTCGTGCCGCAGGTGCCCCAGCCCCAGGCCCCAGCGGTCGTGGGCGAGCCCCAACTCGCGGGTGAGCTGCTCGTTCAGGGTTCCCTCGTCCGCCCCGCCGTCTTGAAGGGCGCGCACGTCACTCTCCACCCCGGCGGTCGCCACAAGCGCGGCAAAGGTGGTCAGAGCGTCTTCCTGGGCGGCGGCGGTGTCTTTCTTCTTGCTGAGCTTGGTCATGGTCGTTCCTTTGTCGAGTCGTCCGGCCCGGCCCGGGCCGCGTGCTTGCGGCTATTTTACGCTAAAAACGAAACGCTGGCGCAAGATTATGTCACGTCGACCTGAGCAGGCCCGAGATGGCAGG
Organism: Deinococcus aestuarii; assembly: GCF_018863415.1. Lineage (NCBI taxonomy): Bacteria > Thermotogati > Deinococcota > Deinococci > Deinococcales > Deinococcaceae > Deinococcus > Deinococcus aestuarii. Next base: position 23,660 of record NZ_JAHKSN010000014.1, read on the forward strand.
ATACGTCCATGTCTGACTCTTTGATGCCCGGCTCTTTTTCCCCTGGCGGCTGCGCCCTGGTGACGGGCGCGTCTCGGGGGCTGGGCCGGGCGATGGCGCTGCGCCTCGCCGCGGACGGCTGGCCCGTCGCGGTGAACTACGCCCACGACGACGCGGGGGCAGCGCGCACCGTTCACGAGATCACGGCGCAGGGGGGCTGCGCGAAGGCCTTCCGCTTCGACGTGACCGACGAGGCGGCGGTGGCGCGCGGGGTGGCGCGGGTGCGGGAGAAGCTCGGGCCCGTCGCCGTGCTCGTGAACAACGCGACCGGCCCGCAGCCCACGGTCCCCGTCGAGCGGCAGACCTGGCAAGACCACCTGGGGCAGCTCGAATTCTTTGTCAAGGCGCCCCTGCTCCTGCTCCAGGCGACCCTGCCCGACCTGCGGGCCCTGGGGGGCCGGGTGGTCAACATCGGCAGCGAGGTGGTGGACCTCGGCAACCCCGAGTTCGGGCACTACGTGGCGGCCAAGGCGGCGATGGTGGGGCTGACGCGCTCGTGGGCGGTGGAACTCGGCCCGCAGGGCGTCACCGTGAATCTCGTCGCGCCGGGGTGGGTGCCCGTCGAGCGCCACGCGGGCGCGGACCCGGACGCGCTCGCGGCGTACACACGGGGCGTGCCGCTCGGGCGGCGGGGCACCCCGGCGGAGGTGGCCGCGCTCGTCGCCTACCTCGCCTCGCCGGGTGCGAGCTTCGTCACCGGGCAGACCTTCGCCGTGAACGGCGGCAAGACGCTGGCCTGAGCCGCCCGGACCTTGCCCCGCGCCGGGACGGGTAAGATCAGCTTCGCCCCCCCGCCGGGCGACCCCCGGCCCGCCCCGTCTCCCCGCCACCCTTGCCCCCGGGGTGCCGGGAAACAGCCCCGCCCCGAGAGGACCCGCCATGAGTGACCCCTTCCAGCCCACCCGCGCGGACAAGTTCACCTTCGGTCTCTGGACGGTCGGGAACGTGGGCCGCGACCCCTTCGGTGAGCCGACCCGCCCGCCGCTCTCCGCCCCCCACCTCGTCGAGAAGCTCGCCGGGCTCGGCGCGTACGGGGTGAACCTCCACGACAACGACCTCGTGCCCGCGGGTGCCCGCGCCGCCGAACGCGACCGCCTCGTTCGGGAGTTCACTCAGGCCCTCGCCGATCACGGGCTTGCCGTGCCGATGGCGACGACCAACCTCTTTTCCGACCCCGCCTTCAAGGACGGCGCCTTCACCTCCGCCGACGCCCGGGTGCGGGCCTACGCCCTGCAAAAGACGATGCTCAGCATGGACCTCGGGCACGAACTCGGCGCGCAGACCTACGTCTTCTGGGGCGGGCGCGAAGGCACCGAGGTGGAGGCCAGTAGCAAGCTCCTCGACGCCCTTTCCTGGTTCCGCGACTCCCTGAACTTCCTCGCCGAGTACAGCGAGTCGCAGGGCTACGGCTACCGCTTCGCCCTGGAGCCCAAGCCCAACGAGCCGCGCGGCGACCTCTTCTTCCCGACGGCGGGCTCGATGCTGGGCTTCATCGCCACCCTCGGCCGCCCGGAGCGGTTCGGCGTCAACCCCGAGTTCGCCCACGAGACGATGGCGGGGCTGAACTTCACCCACGCGGTCGCGCAGGTCATCGACGCGGGCAAGCTCTTTCACATCGACCTCAACGACCAGAAGATGGGCCGCTTCGACCAGGACCTGCGCTTCGGGGCCGAGAACCTCAAGGCGGCTTTTTTCCTCGTCAAGCTGCTCGAAGACAGCGGCTACGACGGGCCCAGGCATTTCGACGCCCACGCCCTGCGGACCGAGGACGAGGGCGGCGTGTGGGCCTTTGCGCGCGGGTGTATGCGGACCTACCTGATCCTCAAGGACAAGGCGCGGCAGTTTCACGAGGACCCGGACATCCAGGCGGCGCTCGCGGCGTACCGGGTCGAGGATGAGGAGTTGGCGGGCCTCACCCGGAAGTTCAGCCCGGAGAACGCCCAGACCCTCAAGGCGCGGACCTTCGACCGGGAGATGCTGGGCCAGCGGGGCCCGGGACTCGAGCAGCTCGACCAGCTCACCGCCGAGCTGCTGCTGGGTGTGCGGGGCGGCCTGTCCACCCGGTCCCGGCCCGGAGTCGAGGTCACGACGTGACGGGGACGCCCGTCACCCTGGGGGTGGACCTGGGGACGAGCGGGGTCAAGGCCGTTGCCCTCGACGCGGCGGGCCGCACCGTCGCCGAGTCGGGCCGGACCTACCCGCTGCTGACCCCGCGCCCCGGCTGGACCGAGCAGCGCCCGGAGGACTGGGCACGGGCCAGCCTGGAGGCCCTGGCCGACCTCGCCGGGCACCTCCGGGACGCCGGGGCGGTGCCGCTGGCCCTGGGGCTGAGCGGGCAGATGCACGGGGCCGTCTTCTTGGACGCCCGCGGCGAGGTGCTGCGGCCCGCCCCCCTCTGGAACGACCAGCGGACGGGCACGGCGGTGGAGGAGATCGGGGCCCGCCTGCCCCGCGCGGACCTGATTGCCCGCACCGGCAACCGGGCGGTGACCGGCTTCCAGCTTCCCAAGCTCGTGTGGCTGCGCTCGGCCGAGCCGGACGTCTTCGCCCGCACCCGCCACGTCCTGCTGCCCAAGGACTACCTGGGCTTCGTGCTCACCGGGGAGCTGCGAACCGAGCCGTCCGACGCCTCGGGGGTCGGGGCGCTGAACCTCACGCGCAGGGCCTGGGACGAGGAGGTGCTCGGGGCCCTGGGCCTGTCTCCCGGCCTCTTCCCGGAGGTGGTGAACTCCTGGGACGTGGTGGGCCGCCTGCGGGCGGAGTGGGCCGTGCGCACCGGCCTCCCCGGGGGCCTGCCGGTCGTGGCGGGTGCGGGCGACAACGCGGCGGCGGGCGTCGCCCTGGGCCTGACGGGGGAGCGCCCCGGGGTCGGCGGCGTGAGCCTGGGCACGAGCGGGGTGCTCTTTGCCCCCCTGGCGGCCCCCACGCCCGACCCGGAGGGCCGCGTCCACCTCTTCGCCCACGCCGACGGCGGCTATCACCTGCTCGGCGTCACGCTCGCCTGCGCGGGCGCCCTGCAATGGCTGCGCGACAAGCTGGCGCCCGGGGTCGGCTTCGACACCCTGCTTGCCGAGGCGGCCTCGGTGCCCGACGGGGCAGATGGGGTGACCTTCTTGCCCTACCTGGCCGGGGAACGCAGCCCCCACCTGCGAGACGACCTGCGGGGCGCCTGGACCGGGCTCAGCCTCGCGCACGGGCGATCCCACCTCGTCCGCGCCCTGCTCGAGGGCACCGCCTGCGCCCTGCGCGACACCTACGACGTGATGCGCCCCCTGTGCGGCGTGACCTCGCTGCTGGCGACCGGCGGCGGGGCGCGCAGCGACCTGTGGCTCGGCCTGGTCTCCGGCGCCCTCGACCTCCCCACCCACCGCCCGGCGCGCGAACCCGGCGCCGCCGACGGGGCCGCCCTCCTGGCGATGCCCGCCGCCGGGCTGCACGCCGACCTGCCTGCGACCCTCCGGGCCCTCCGCCCTCCCCGCGGGCCCAGCCTCCCATCCCTCCCCACCCGCCACGCCCAGGCCCAGCACCGCGACGCCTTCCGTCGCCTCTACGGCCCGCCGCACGAGCCCCAGAGCTGATAATTAATACAAACAGGTCAGCAAGGTCGCGTCCCCCTCTCCCCCCAGTTCCCTCCTTTCTTTGTCGCCAGGCTCAGTCCCTCCCCCGCCTTACACGTCGTTTCCGCTCCTGACCCAGCTCCCGCCATCGCCTGCGCTTCCCATTTCTTACCGCGCGGTCTCCCCTTTCCCTCTTGGCTCTCACGGCCAAGGAAGGTGCGGCTCCTCTCAGGCGGGGTGCTTCGGTGACTGGCGCAGGCGGGGGCTTGCGCCGCGGTGGTGACATGCTCATGCTCCGGTAGCCCGTGGCCGAAGGGCTCACCCCCGACGCCTTTTCGCCGACGTGAGGTCCAGAGGAGTGTGGTCGAAGGGGGCATCACCGCAAGGAGTCAAGCTGGCGCCGGGTTGAGGGCCTGAGCCTGGGAAGGGTTGCCCACGTCGGGTAAGGTGACGCGCATCCTGTAACCCCGGCATTCGTTTTCGGACGGTGCGGCATGCAGGGATCGTGAACCCACATTCGTGGCACGGCATCCTGAGGCGTTCATGGACCTGGCGCAGGCTTGGCCGCCCGGTAGAGCAAGACTCGTGTTCCAGCGGCTTGCTCAACCTCGGGAGTGAGGCGGAGCTGACCTCGGTCGCTTCGCGGTTGCCGTTTGAGAGCCGATGGTCTCTCCTGTCTGCCCGCAGGACGCGGTGGAGTGTGGAGGAGTGAAGGCTGGGCTCCGCGGACGGACGGACAGCGGGGTGGAGGGCGTGTCGGCTGTGGTCTTGCCTGCGCGGCTGCCTCCCGCGTGTTTTGTTTTGTTTGGGCAAGGAGGAAGCTGTTATGTATTAATTGTTGGAGGATGGTGCTGGCAGAAGCTGGACATCGAAATGTTGGGCAAGGTCCTCGACGTGGCGGGGCCGGTCGCGGTGGTCCCCACGACGGGGCGCCTGGTATGACGTGGACCACCGCAGCCAGGCTCGCGGCCAGGGTCGCTGCCGGGGGGCGCTGTGGTCAGGAGGCGGCCAGACGGTTCATGACCTCGGCCAGCACCCGGGCGCCCCGCACAACCTGCGCGGGCTCCAGCCCCCCATAGCCCAGCAGCAGCCCGCTCGGCCCCGGGTCCGAGACATAGAACGCAGAGAGCACACGGACCCGCACCCCTCGCTCCCCGGCCCGGCGCGCCACCTCGGCCGCGTCCAAACACTCGTCCAACTCCAGGTGGACGTGGAAACCTGCCTCCAGGCCGCCCACCCGCGCGACGGCCTGCGCCCCCTCCAATTCACGCACCAGCAGCGCTCGCTTGCGGGCATACACCCGCCGCATTTGCCCCAGGTGCCGCTCCAGGTCGCCTGATTTGAGGAAAAACGCCAGGACCCGCTGCACCGGCCACGACGTGTGATAGTCCGCGATGGTCTTGAGGCTCACCAGCCGGTTCTTCAACTACTCGAACACGAACACCATCCTGATCGGGATGGCGGTCGAGGCCGTGGCCGGCAAGCCCCTCGGGGACGTGGTTCGGGAGCAGGTGATCGTGCCGGCGGGGCTGAAGAACACCTTCTGGCCGAGGGGAAGCGAGTTTCCGGCCCCGCACCCGATGGGGTACTCGGAACAGACGCCCGACGGCAACGAGGCCGATGTCACGAACTGGAACCCCTCGTGGGGCGGGGCGGCGGGCGTCATGATCTCGACCGCCGACGATCTGCACCGCTGGGTCGGGGAACTGACGACGGGGCGGCTGCTCTCCAGGGCGTCGCAGGCGCAACGGCTGAAGTTCGTGCCCATCCCGGGCAATGTGGGGAACGTGGGGTACGGGTTGGGCGTCATCGACTCGAATGTCTGGATCGGACACAACGGGGATCTTCCGGGGTTCTCCAGCTCCATGTACCGGGACCCGGACCGCGACCTCACGATGATTGTCGTCACGAACACCGACACGCACGTGGAGCGGGACGGCGACATCATTTCGCCCTCCGCATCATTTCGCCCTCCGCCAAGCTCGCCGAAGTGATCACCGGGTCGATCCTGCCGGATCACCCGTACCGCTTCCCCAAGCTCCCGGAACCGCCGAAGTGAGCGTGAGGTGGTGGGGGCCCCTTCACCGGGCCTGCCCTGGGGGGTGCCAGGGTCCCAGACAGGCTGTCCCGGAAGGGGGTGCCCATGTACGCGAGGGTGGTGACGGTCCAGATCCGGCCCGGAAAACTGGCGGGGGCGGTGCACATCTACCGCGAGTCGGTGGCCCCGGCGCTGGCGCGGTTTCACGGCTTCGCGGGGGGACGGCTCCTGACCGATGCCGCGACCGGGAGGGGGCTGATGCTGACCCTCTGGGAGAGCGAGGCTAACCTGCGGGCCCTGGAGGCGAGCGGGGGGTTTCAGGAGGAGGTCGCCCGCTTTCAGGCCGTGCTCGGCGCCCCGCCCAGCCGCGAGGACTACAAGGTCAGCGTGACCGTGGGCGAGGAGGCCGGGCGGTGACCGTGGGGACGCCTCCACCCCCTTTCCTGCTCCTCACACGACCCTGAGACTCCCCGTCCACACCACGGAAAGGAAGGCAGCTATGTCCCGAGAACGTCGGCCGATGCGGAGCAAAGCCCCTTCGATCCTCGTCCTGTCGAGCGTGCTGGCGGTGGGTGCCCTCGGGGCCGCCGCCGTGGCGGCCTCGTAGGCTGGCCCTCCCGCCGGTGGGGACACGGCGCTGCCCGCGGCGGTCACCGCGATCATCAACAGACCCCAGTTCCGGCACGCGAGCTGGGGCCGGCTCGACCTGAACGCCCGCACGGGAGAGGTCGCCCACGCTCGGCGGGCCGGGGAGATGTTCGTCCCCGGGTCCACCACCAAGCTGTTCAGCCTCTCCGGGGCCTGGAAGCTCCTGGGACCCGACAGCCGGATCACCACTCCGGTGTACGCGCGGGGCACCCGGCGCGGGTCCCGGCTCGACGGCGACCTCGTGCTGGTGGGCGCGGGGGACGTGACCTTCGGCGGGCGCACCACCCCGGACGGGCGGGTGGCGTTCACTGACGTCGACCACACGGACGCCAACGTCATCCCCGGGGCCACGCTGACCCCGCAGGACCCGCTGGCCGGACTCAACGCCCTCGCCGGTCAGGTCCGGGCCGCGGGCATCACCCGGGTCAGCGGGAACGTGGTGGTCGACGACCGGCTGTTCTCCACCGACCTGCAACCGGCGCCGACGCCCTTGATGATCAACGAGAACGTGATCGACGTGCTCGTCCAGCCCGGCGCGGTCGGGCGACCGGCGGCCCTGACAGTGCGGCCCCCGGCCGCCGCCTATACGGTGCAGTCGACCGTCACCACCGTGGCGGCGGGTCAGCCCAGCGCGGTGACGGTCTCCGGGTTGGCGCCGGGCCGGATCACGGTTTCAGGCACCATCGCCGCCGACTCCGCCCCGCTGCTGCGCACCGCGCCCATCACCGACCCCGCCGCCTTCGGCCGAACCGTCTTTATCCAGGCGCTCAGGGCCAGGGGCGTTCAGGTGGACGCCCCGGCCACCGGCCCGAATCCGGCCACGCGGCTGCCGCGCAGTTCCCGGTATCCGGCGGGTTCCCGGGTCGCCCGGTTCGAGTCGCCCCGCTACGCCGAACAGGCCCGGTTCATCCTGAAGGTCAGTCACAACCTGGGGGCCAACACGGCCATCTGCCTGCTCGCCGTCCGGGCCGGGAGCGACGGCTGCGCCGACGGCTTCACGGCGCTGGGGGCCTTTCTGACCCGGACGGGGGTCGACGTGGGGAGCCTGGTGATCTCCAGCGGGGCCGGGGGCGAGCCCAACCGCCTGCCCCCCACGGCCGTCACGCAGTTGTTGCGCTGGTGGACCCGTCAGCCGGACTTCGGCCGCTGGCGCGAGTCGTTGCCCGTCCTGGGCGTGGACGGCACCCTCCACGACGTCGCCACGGGCAGCCCGGCGCGCGGCAAGGTGTTCGCCAAGACCGGGACCCTGATCGACGCGGACCTGCTGACCGGCGACATCGTGTTGCTGACCAAGGCCCTGGCCGGGTACTTCCAGACGGCCGACGGAACCTGGCAGGTGTTCGACATCGTGGTCAACAACCCCGGCAAGAGTCCGGACATTCTCAGCCTGCTCGGGGTCGGTGAGGACGTCGGGCAGGTGGCCGCCGCGCTCTGGCAGGCGCAGAACCCGTAGCGGAGGGGCAGGACCTCCGGTAAGCCCCGTTCCCTGCCCGCACCCCCCGTCACCCGGAAGGAACCCCGCGCATGAGCGACCCGAACAGCCCGCCCCTTCTTCCGCCGGACACGACCTCGCGCCGACGGCGACCGCACGACCGCCAACAGCATGCCCTTCCGTCCTGGACCGTTACACCTTGGCGGGGACGGTGGACCCGGCGGCGGTGGCGGCGCAGGAGGGCGGCGATAGCCTACCCCAGTTCACGGTGACGGGGACGGCACGCTCCCGCTCTTCTTCACCGTCGCCGACTTCCGGTGCGCCCGCCCGCAGACGTTCGACTGCCCCACTTCACCGCCCGGCCCACACCAGGCCCACGGTCCCAGAAGGGGAACCCGATGACCAGGAAGCCCACACCCGCCCGCCTCGCCCCCGCCGCCCTGATTCTCTCCGCCCTGCTGCTGGGCTGTAACCAGCAGGGCACGGCTCCGCCCACCGGCGGCGTGAACGCCCTGGTCCTGGGCTCCGTCCAGAGCCCCTATCTCGACACGCTGAAGCCCAACCTGAATCTCGTCCAGTACACCGGCAGTCAAAAGGTGGACGATTACGACCTGATCGTCTTCGACGGGGACGCCCAGAGCCCCCAGACCCTTCAGGCCGACCCGCTGGTGGAGCGGGCGCTGCGCTCGGGCAAGTGGGTGCTGGGGCTGGACGTGAGCGAGGCCCACCAGCGCACGGGCCTCGGGGACCGGCTCGGCTTCGTCACCCGGAGCACGAGCCCCGGGTGGCTGGTCCGCATGGCCCGGGACGAGAGCGGCCACCCGGCGATGTGGATCGTGGACGCGCCCACGGGGCAGGAGGCCCTCACGACGACGCCGTTTCCCGCGGGGATTCTGGGTGACCCCGCCGCCCAGCTCAGCGCCAGCACGAACGCCTATGCCGACCTGGTGATGTCGCGCCTGCGTGCGCCCCTGACCGGGGTGCGCGACACCCCCATCCCTTCCGACCTCATCATGAAGACCTACTTCTACACGCCCACGACTCCTTACACCTTCACCGGGACCTACCGGGGCCCCGGCCAGCAGACCTCCACGGCCCAGGACAACTTCACCTTCAACGTGTACCTGGATAATTCCAACAATCCGCAGGGCAACTTTCAGTGGGTGGAGGTGAACAGCGATGTCACCGCCAACCCCACGAGCGGAGCCGGCACCTTCGCGGCCATGAACATGCTTGAAAAGGCCTGGTTCCTGGACAAGCAGACGGTATCGGTGAGGCCCTCGGCCGCCGCCGACGCGCTGTTTACGTCTTACGGCAGCTCGCCCGCCACGGCCAACGGCGTGACGGAGGTGACCACGGGCCCACGGGCACGACCTTCACGGTGGACTTCTCCGACGACAGCGGGCCCAACGCCAGCTACGTATACCAACCGGAAGTACCAGCCGCTCAGCCCGGTCTCTTGCACCCATAACGTGAGCTTCGGTTCGCCGTGCCGTGCGGCGAGCTTGAAGCACGGTTTGCGCGGCTGGCTGACCTGCACGATGGCCTGTTCGATCTGGTACACGTCGCCGATGCACGCGTCTTCCTCGGTGAGCCCGCTCGTGGTGAAGTTCTCCCCGAACGCGGCGTCTCCGAGGGGTTTGCCCAGCCGCTCCTGCCAGGAGGGGTAGTGCTCGCTCGGGTAGACGCACACCGCCTTGTCCGGCCCGCCGTGGTTTTGCCGGTCCGCCTGGCCGTCGTCCTCCAGCCCCTCAAGACCCAAATACAGCACCCGACTCACCGGCGTCTTCACGAACCCGCTCGGCACACTGCCGTCGAGGTAGGGAAGCGGTTGCGGTAATCCGACGCTGAGGACTTGAATCCGACTCATGAGGACACCTCCATGTGGCGCGCGGCGGCTTCGTCGATCCGACCGCCCGATGCGGCGTGCGACGTGGACGAGTTGGCGAATGGGGTCACAGGTAACTCCCGAACAGCGGGCGAGGTAAGGTGGCGGCGACGAGCAGCAGGTGCGCGTCTTCCCCGCCGTGCGCGACGAGGCGGTATGGAGTGCGGGCGTCGAAGTGCGCGGCGTCCCCAGCGCCCAGGAGATGTTCTTCGAAGCCGAGGATGAGCTGGAGTTGGCCTTACAGGACGTACAGCCATTCCGCGCCGTCGTGCTGGTACAGCTCGTCGCCCTCACGGTTCGCCGGCACGACGACGCGGATCGGGCGCAGGTTGAACTCGCCACCACGCGCGGAAAGGCTGGCGAGCCGCAGCCCGTTGCCGGGTTGCAGGGTGAGGTTCCGTCCCTCTTTGTCCGTTCATGGGCGGGAGACCGTGAAGTTCACGGTGAGTTGCCGCCCGTCATGGCTGTGCCCCTGCCCGACGACCCCGTACCGCCAGCCCGCGCCGGGCAGCAGGAAGACGTTTGCCATCCACTGGCTTTTGGCCGGCTGGTAGCGGTTCTGGTAGGTCAGGGTCTGTGCGCCCGCCCGGTCGGTGCGTTGGGCACTCGCGTAAATCTTGAGGATGCCGCCTTCCTTGAGGGCGGCGACGGGCGGCACCTCCACCTGGTCGAGGGCCCAGGGGACGGCCACGCCGTTCACCTTAAGGGTGGACTGCGCCAGCACCAGCCTGGCATAAGCCCGCGCCTCGGCCACCGTCACCTTTCCGTCGCCGTTCGGATCGAGGGACCTGATGATCACGCCCACCACCTGTACCCCCGGCGTTAGGTCCAGTTCAAGCTGCACGGTCCCCGGCGCGAGGGTCAGGTACGCGCCCTGCACCAGCTCGTCCACCGGATGTGCCCCGGCGCCGCCGAGCAGCAGGGCCGTGAGCCCCCAGGCCAACTTGCACACGTCAAGGCCTCACTTCAGGGAGGTCCAGGCGGCGCCGTACTCGTTGGTGGGGTCGCGGTACATGTTGTGCAGGTGGTTGGTGGGGTCCCCGTCCGTGGCCTGCGGGGAGAACTCGATGATCGCGGTCGGACCCGTCACCCGCCAGTACGCCGCGCTCCCCGCCGCCGTGGGGCCATACCACGCGAAATAGGTCTGACTCAGGTTCTTCTGGATGTCCGTCATCTTCGCGGCGAGGTCGTTCGCGTTCAGGATGCCCAGGCGGTCCCGGATCAGCGCCAGGAACAGCGTCTTCTGCGCGGCCGTCATTTGGCTCCCCGGCAGACCCTCGGGCTGGAGGGTCTGCCCGTCGTGCCCGGGCCCGAGCACGAGGTCGATGCGGTTGGTGCTGATCACGACTTTCGCCTGCTGCGCCGCCGTCAGGCTGTTCAGCAGGGCGGACGCGGCGGTCATCTCGACCGGAACCTGCGGAATGATCGTGAACGTCTGGTTGTTGAAGCTGACCCGGACCGGCTCGCCGCCCGTCAGGGTGGGCGACAGGCCGATGTTCGGCCCGACGACGGTGGCATTGATGGCGAGGTGATGTCCGCCGAACTGCATCATCCACGGCGAGGTGGTGGACGGCGTGCCGACGAATGAGACGAAGTAGGACTCGCTGCCGAACTTCACCGGCGCGCGGGCACCGCCAGCGCCCGGGGGGGGGCCGCCGGCGGGGTTCCCGACCTGGCCGGCGGGCGGCGGGGTGCCCTGCGCGCCCGCGGTGGCGCTGCCCGCGGCCCCAGTCGGGCTGGCCGTCCCGGCATTGGTCCGTCCGCCGGGCGTGCCGGAATCGGTGGCCTGGGTAATGTCGTCCGCATCCATCTGCCCCTGGACCATCGCCACCCCCTGCTCGCTGAGGACGGTGCCCAGCAGGGTCATGAGCGCGGTCTTCTGGGTGGCATTCAGGTCGCCCCAGGGGACGCCCTGGCGATTGACCCCGGCGCCCCCCTGCGGAAAGTTCGACCAGTTCTTGCGCTGCGTGTTGTCCGTCCAGGCGAAGAGCACGGCCTTCTTCTGCGCCGCCGTGAGGGTGGCGAGGAAGGCGTTGGCGGCGTTCACGACCCTCGTGGTCTGCGCGTCGGCGGCGAGAACGGTCGTCGTGGGCGCGGCGGCCCCACCGGCCGAGGCCAGCGAGAGGGTATGCAGCGAGGCCCCGACGAGGGCGACGGTGATTAGACCGGAGAGCAGCTTCATCTTGTGCATGTCGAACCCACTTCCATTCTTGAGTTGAGGAAGGCCGCCCCCAGAAAACGCTCTGAAGGCCGAAATTGAGTCGTTCGTAAAGCCGTCCTTGCCTCACTTGTGCTGGGTGAAGAGCCAGTCTCGGACCCCCGCGATGGTGTACGCGATAGGCCAGGTGTAGATGTGCCCGGCCCCGGGGTTGTTGGTGATGCCTGCCGGAATGACCGTCCCCTTCTGGAACACGGTGTAGTAGATATTGCTGTCCGGCCCAGCCTTCAGCACGGCGTCCACGTCGTTCTGGAACTCGGCGGCACTCGCCCGGCCATTCCACACCGCCCGGGTGATCTTCGCGCCGTTCTGCTCCAGCACGGGCATGATCTGGTTCATCACGGGGTACGCCTTGGGGTCGTCCTCCGACGCGATGACCCACATCTTCTTGTTCGCCAGCGGGGCGACCTGCGCCGGGTCCCACTGCCCGGCCACGATGAGCGAGGCGGCGAACAGGTCGGGGTACTTGAGGTTCAGCGCGAGGGAAGCCATCGCCCCGCCCGACTGCCCGGTGGTGTATAGGCGGTTCTGGTCGATGCTGTAAATCCGGGTCAGGGTTTGCAGGAGGCGCACGGTGATGTCCGGGAACTCGCTGATCTGGTTGGCGTCGTTCGCCAGGCCCACCGAGTACTGCGGGGCCAGGACGAACGCGGGGTGTTTCGCCTGGTCCTCGGGCGAGGCGAACGAGACCGCGCCCAGGCCCTGCTCCAGGGTCCGCAGCGGGTTCGTGCCCGTCGTCCCGTAGTCGTGCATGAACAGGACCAGCGGGTAGTTCTGCTTCGGGTCATAGTTCCTGGGGACGTACAGGTTGTAACTGAGGCGCTGGCCGGTCACGGGATCGGTGAAGCGCAGGACCTGGAAGTCGTCCACGATCAGGTTCTTCAGCCGGGTGTTGATGATCGCGGTGGGGGTCGCCGCATACGTGGCGCCGCCGACCGTCTGCACCGTTCCGGCCTGGTTGACGACCACCTCGGCCGTCTTATCGACATTCGGCGCGAACACCGGGGCGCTGGCGTCGTTCGGGTCGAGTTCGATGACGACGAACCGCCCGTCCCGCCCGGCCGTGGCCTTGGCCGCCTGGGTGGTGGCGTAGACCCGGGTGATGGTCCGCCCGGAGACCGTGAAGGTCGCGGCGCTCAGGCTGCTGTTGCGGATGGACTGGTCATACTCCACGATGGCCGCCGTGATGTTCTGACTGCGCCCGAACACCTCGGTGACCGCCGTGACGTTTTTGATGTGTTCCCCGGAGAAGACGGTGGAATTCACGGCGGGACCGGCACCGCCCGTCGGGTCACCCGAACTGGGGGTGCTCGACTGACTGGTGGCGGGCGTGCCCGAAGACGTGCTGCCCTGCGCGGCCACCGCGCCGCAAAGACTCAGGGTGAGGGCCATCCAGACCGCTTTGTTCATCGTTCGATCCTCGCTTTGGTCGGGAGAGTGCAGGGGCTTACGACGATGTGGACACACCCAGGCGTTGTAGGGCGGCCTTGGCCCTTTGATTGCCCACCGCCGCCGCCTGCCGGTACAGGGCGACGGCCTGGTTCAGGTCCTGCGTGACGCCCAGGCCACGCTCATACAGGGAGGCTAGCCCGACCATGCCGTCGGAAGCGATGAGGTCCCCCCGCTGGGCGGCCTTGGTGTACCACTGCGCCGCCAGAGCGTAGTCCTGGGCCACACCCTTCCCGAGTTCGTACGCCCGGCCCAGGTCGTACTGGCTGGTGATGTCGCCCAGGTTCGCCCCTTTCTGGAAATAGGCCGCGGCTTTCGCGTCGTCGTCCGCCTCTTCGTAGGACAGGCCGATGTAGCGGGGTGCCTTGAGGTGTCCTGCCACGTCAGCGGCCATGAAGTATTCCAGGGCCTGATCCGCGTCCTGGGTCACGCCCACCCCCTCGCGGTACAGCAGCCCGAGGTTCAGCAGCGCCCCGCCGTTCCCCTGCGCGGCGGCTTTCTCGTACCAGGAGCGCGCCTGAGCGTCATCTTGCGGGACACCCTGCCCCTGCTGGTACATCTGCCCGAGCATGGTCTGTCCGTCGGCATTTCCGGCCTCGGCGGCCTGTCGGAAGTCCTGGACGGCCAGGGTGTAGTTCTGTTGCCCCATGGCCTGCCTCCCTTGCGTGACGAGGGCGGCGGCCTCGCTGGCGTTCGGAGGACTCCCGCCTAGGGATGGCGTGCAGGCCGACAGGAGGAACGCGGCGAGCAGCAGGGGCGTGGGTGTTGGCGCTTTCATGGGACTCCTTTGCCTCGGCCGAAGGGAGCACCCCTCGGGCACGCGTCGCCTGTTCTGGGTGCCCTGTGCCGGAGAAGTTCACGGCCCACCCCCCTTCGGTGCGTCCAGGTCCGACTCGTGTCGGGGGGCGTTCCCGTTCGCAAAGTACCGGGGCCATGTAACGATTCTGTAAATAAAGGTCCGCTCAAGGCCGGGGCGGCTCACGCCCGCCGGGGCAGGATCAGCTCGGCCCGCAGGCCACCCTCAGGTGGGTTCGCCAGGTCCAGGCGGCCCCCGTGGGCCTCCACGATGGCCTGCACCAGGGCCAGGCCCAGGCCCGCGCCGCCGAGGTGCTGCGTTCCCTGCCCGCGCTGGAAGGGCTGGGTCAGGCGCGGGATCTCCGCCTCGGGAATGCCCGGGCCCGCGTCCTGTACGGTGAAGCGGGCGTGCTCGTCGTCGGCCCGGCAGGAGATCCGGACCGTCGAACCCGGCGAGCCGTGGTCGATGGCGTTTTGGATCAGGTTCCTCGCGGCCAGCACCAGAGCGTCGAAGTCGCCGGTGGTGGGCGCGTTCCCCAGCGTGACCTGGAGGTGCACGTTCTTCCGGGCGTCGGGGGAATGAAGCTCGGCGGCCATCAGGGTGACGTCGGCCAGGTCCACCGCCTGCCCCTCGGGAGGCCGGGTGGCGCGGGCCAGCTCCATCAGCCGGTGGGTGAGGGCGCTCATGTCCTCGCTCACGTCTTGCACCTGCGCGAGGGCCTCGCGGTACTGCGCCGGGGTGCGCTCCCGTTCCAGGGCGAGCGAGGCCGTGGCCCGGATCACGCTGATGGGGGTGCGCAGCTCGTGGGCGCTGGCGTGCGCGAAGAGCCGCTCGCGGGTCAGGAGCGCGTCCAATTTGCCCAACATGTCGTTGATGGTCCGGGTGAGCCGCGCGAGTTCATCTGAGCCCGGGGCGACGGGCACGCGCTCGCCCGGTTGGCCGCTGCGGGCGATGCGGGCGGCGAGGTCCGAGACCTGATCCACCGGCCGCAGCGCGCGGTCGGCGAGGACATAGCCCAGTCCCAGGGCCAGCAGCAGCAGCAGGGGGACGCCCAGCAGTTGCAGGCGCAGAATCTGCCCCAGGGCCGCCCGCACTCCCCCATCGGGCTGGCTGGCCTGAATCCAGCCCTGGGGCGTCCTCAGCATAAAAACGCGCTCGGAGGCGACCTGAAACGTCCCCGCCCGGGGAATGAAGCCCACCCGGGACGGTCCCCAGTCCACCTCGTGGCCGCTGGCGTCGTACACCGTCAGGCGCAGGGGTTGCTGACGGTTGATGGCGTCCAGGGCAGGATTCTTCTCATGGGACGGCCGCCTGGCCCGGGCGTCCATCGCGGCCTGTTTCTGGGCGTGGGTCCGCAGGTCGTCGTCCAGGGTGGCGTACAGCGTGTGGCGGAAGGCGGCGTAGCTCAAGCCGCCCGCGATCAGCAGCGTGAGGCCCAGCAGGGCGGCGTAGGTCAGCGTGAGGCGCCAGCGGAAGGTCAAGGGTCCACCTCGCCGAGCCGGTAGCCGTGTCCGCGCACCGTGAGGATCACCCCCTCCCCGAGTTTGCGGCGCAGGTTGCCTACGTACACGTCCACCACCCGGCCCAGGGCGTCCGGCTGCCCCGCCCACACCCGGGAGATCAGCTCCTCGCGGGAGTAGGCCCGCTCGGGGTGGAGGGCGAAGCCTTCGAGCAACTCGAACTCCCGCGGCGTGAGGGGAACGCCCTGGCCGGCGGGACCGGCTACCTGCCGCTTGAGCAGGTGCAGGCGAAAGCCGCCCGGCAGCGAGATGACGTTGCTGGTCCGGCCAGCCGAGCGGCGGACCAGAGCCGAGAGGCGCGCGCGCAACTCGCGGAAGTCGAAGGGCTTGCTCAGGTAGTCGTCCCCACCGACGTCCAGCCCCGCCAGGCGCGAATCCACGTCCGCCCGCGCGGTCAGGAAGAGGATCGGGGTGGCGTCCCCCTCCTCCCGCAGCCGCCGGGCGACCCCGAAGCCCGCGTCCGGTCCTTCCGGGAGCATCACGTCGAGGATCAGGGCGTCGAACCCGCCCCCGGCGGCCACGTTGTAGCCCTCACGCGCCGACGCGACCTCCTCCACGCTGTGTCCGGACTCTTGCAGGCCCGCCGAGATCAGCGCCCGCAACCGCCGGTCGTCTTCGAGGAGCAGGAGGCGCATGGCGGCAGTGTAGGCGGCGATTGTAAGGGAACGGCAAAGGTGCGGGGGAGCCCGGCGGCTGGTGCCGCGCCAGGAAGGAGACGGGCGGTGGCGGCGCCACGAGCGCACCCCGGAGTCCGCAGTCTGGTCACCTCGATCAGGGCAAGCTGGGCGTGACCACCGGCGAGGGTTTGTACCAAAAGGGCCGCAGTGCCCCTGCCTTCAGGCCTGCGTGCCGCGCACCCGGGGAAGAACCTCACGCTGCTGTGCACCCTCACGCCCGCAGGTCCCACTGGTCGTTGAGGGCGGGGTGAACGGCAACGTCTTCGTGACTGACGTGCGAGACGTGTTGGTTCCGGTGCTGCGTCCTGGGCAGGTGGTCGTGCCGAACAACCTGGGGGCACAGGTGCACCCCAAGGTCCGTGAGTCGGTCGAGGCGACGGGGGCTCGACTGGTCTACCCGCCGCCGTACGCCCCGGACCTCAACCCCACCGAGCCCATGTTCTTCACACTCAAAGCCGCTCTGCGTGCCCTCGCCGCCGGGACATGGGCGGGCGTTGATCAGGTGCCACACGCCGCCGAAGCGCAGGAGATGGACGCGAGGCCAGGAGGAGTCTCCGGGACGTCGAGATGTCTACATCTTGGTGCAGGTTGTCAAAAATTTTTATGACAATCTGCATCAAAAGCCGATGTTAAAGGCCTTCGGGGAGAAAAATATGCGGAAAGCGCTACCTACATGCACCATCCTGACACTTTGCCTGGGTCCTCTCGCCTCCGCGCAGACCACAAATGTCAAGTTCACGCTCGACTGGGCCTTCGAGGGACCAAGTGCGCCGTATCTGCTGGCGGTGGACCGGGGGTACTTTGCCCGGCAGGGGCTGAACGTCACCGTGGACCGGGGCTTCGGGTCGGGGGACGCCATCAACAAGATCGCGGGCGGGGCCTACGACCTGGGCTTCGGGGACATCAACGCGATGATGGAGTTCAACGCGCGCAACCCCGGGCAGAAGCTGGTGGCCGTCTACATGGTCTACAACGCGCCGCCGCACTCCATCACGGTGCTGAAGAGCAGCGGCATCAAGACGCCCAAGGACCTGGAGGGCAAGACCATCGCCGCGCCCGTGGGGGACGCCTCCCGCCGCCTGTTCTCGGCCTTCGCGGAGGCGAACGGCATCGACGAGAGCAAGGTCAAGTGGACGAGCGTGGACGGCGCCCTGCGTGAGCCCATGCTCGCCCGGGGGCAGGCAGATGCGATCAGCGGCTTCACCTTCACCAGCCTCCTCAACCTGCGGCAGATCGGGGTGGGCGCCGATCAGGTCACCGTCTTCCCCTACGCGGCCAGCGTGCGCGGCCTGTACGGCAACGCGATCATCACCCGGGCCGACTACGCGCAGAAGAACCCGGCGGTCGTGAGGAGCTTCCTCGCCGCCGTCAACCAGGGTCTCCAGGACGCGATCAAGGACCCCGCCGCCGGGGTCGCCGCCGTGCAGAAGCGCAATGGGCTGGCGAACGTGGCGCTGGAGACCGAGCGGCTAAAACTGGCCCTGGGTGGCAACGTCGTGACGGGGGACGTGCGCGCCCTGGGGCTGGGCAACGTCCGTCCCGACCGCCTCAAGGCAAGCATCCTGACGGTGAAAAAGGCGTTCGACCTGCCCGTCACCCTCTCGCCTACGAGTGTCTTCAACGCCTCCTACCTGCCGCCCGCCGCCCAGCGCAAGGTCAGGTGACGCGGTGATGGAGAAGACGGGCATCGACATCCAGGGCGTGACCCTGCGCTATGCCGGGAAGAGCGGCCCCGTCGAAGCGGTGCGGGGCGTCACCCTGGGGGTGCAGCCCGGCGAGTTCGTCGCCATCGTCGGCCCGAGCGGGTGCGGGAAGAGCACGCTGCTCAAACTGGTTTCCGGTCTGCTTCCCCCGGCGGCGGGGACAGCCACGGTGGGAGGCGCCCCGCCCAGGCCGAACGGCAACGTGGGCCTCGCCTTCCAGAATCCCAGCCTGCTCCTGTGGCGCACGGTGCTCGAAAACGTCCTCCTGCCGCTGGAGGTCTCGCCCGCGCACAAGGCTGCGTACCGCAAGGACAGGGCGCCTTTTGTGGCCCGGGCCCGGCGGATGCTGGCGGCGGTGGGGCTGGGCGGGTTCGAGGACAAGCACCCCTGGGAGCTGTCGGGCGGGATGCAGCAGCGGGCGAACGTGGTGCGGGCGCTGATCCACCAGCCGGGCATCCTGCTCCTCGACGAGCCGTTCGGGGCGCTCGACGCCTTCACCCGCGAGGAGCTGTGGCTGGCCCTCCAGGCGCTGTGGATGGGGGCGCGGCCCACCGTCCTCCTCGTCACCCACGATCTGCGCGAGGCGACCCTCCTCGCCGACACCGTGTACGTGATGAGCCCGCGCCCCGGTCAGATCACCCTGCGGCGTGAGGTGACCCTGCCCCGCCCGCGCACCCTGGAGGGCACCTTCACCCCCGAGTTCAGCGCCATCGTGCAGGACCTCCGCGAACACGTCGGCGGCGTCCGGGCGCCTATCCGCGCCGAGGAATTGATGGAGGTGGCGTCGTGACGCGGGAGACGGCCCCGGTGGTGGAGGCGGTGCCCGTGCCCACCCTGTCGGCGCGGGGAAGTGCCGTGCGTTCCGGGCTGCGGAACCTCGCGCCGCCCGTGCTGAGCATCCTCGCCTTCTTCGGGCTGTGGGAACTGGTCTGCCGGGTCTTCGCCATCAAGCCCTTCATCCTGCCCGCTCCCAGCGCGGCGCTCGGGGCGCTCGCCCAGTTCGCCCCCGCCGTGGCCGGGCACGCCTGGCAGACGCTGGTGACGACCCTGATCGGCTTCGCGCTCACCGTTGTCCTCGGGGTGGCGCTGGGGGCGCTCGTGGGCCTGAACCGCACGGCGTACCAGGCGCTCTATCCCCTCCTGATCGGTTTCAACGCGGTGCCCAAGGCGGCGCTCGTGCCCGTGCTCGTGATCTGGTTCGGGGTGGGCGCGGTCCCGGCGGTGCTGACGGCCTTCCTGATCTCGTTCTTCCCGGTGGTCGTGAACGTCGCCACCGGCCTCGCCACGGTGGAGCCCGAGCCGCGCGACGTGCTGCGGGCGCTGGGCGCGACCCCGTGGGAGGTCTTCACCAAGGTCAGCCTGCCCCGGTCGCTGCCGTACTTCTTCGCCAGCCTCAAGGTCGCCGTCACGCTCGCCTTTGTCGGCAGCATCATCAGCGAACTTGCCGCCAGCAACAAGGGCATCGGTGTGATGATGAATCAGGCGGCGAGCTCCTTCCAGGTACCGCTCGTCTTCGGTGGGGTGCTCCTCGTGAGCGCGATGGGTGTGCTGCTGTATGCCGTCTTTGCCCTGATCGAGTCGAGGCTGACGGGGTGGGCGTACCGCTCGCAACATTGAGGGGAGGCGGGGAAGGGGCTCGGGCGGTGGTCCGGGCCTTTTTCTTGGTGTGAGCGGTGGCGGATGAGGTTCTTCCCCTTGAGGGGGGAGGCTAGAAGGGCGTGAGTGGGCGTGGGTCCTGAGGCCGGTGAGAATGTCCAGGCCATCTTTTTTCTGCCGCGCTGGTGGGTCGGTCGCGGTTCACCCCCACCCGGCCTCTCGCGGTGCGAGCTGTACCAGTCCCCCCTCAAGGGGGAGGAGAAAAACCGTCTTCAACGCCTTACCCGCAGTGGCGCCGCCCCGAACAGTTGCCCTCGCAAGCTCTCGCGGGCCGCATTGAGCGCCGCGTCCAACTCCGGCCCCTGTCCTGCCGAGGCCCGCAGCCACACGGCTCCCCCTGCTGACCGTCCTGTGGCGAGGAGGCCGGGCACGGCGGGCCAGTCGCGCACCCCTCCATTGCCGACCCATACGCCTGACGCCGCGTAGTCGTGCGCTCCCCACACCCCGGGGGTTCGGGTGTGCTCGCCGGGGCGCAGACGCAGGGCGTCCAAGTAGACCCGTCTCCCTTCGCGCCACACCTCGACCCGGCTGGTGTACTCGCCGAAGCGCAGCCGCTCGCCCATGCCCACCCGCCCGCTCGCCAGCGTCTCGGTGAGGCCCAGCTCGGCGCCCTCCTCCAGCTCGGCGCGGACATGCTGACGGAAGACGCTCCCGGCGAAGGGGAGGGTCCGCTCCGGGTAGAACTCCAGCCGCGCACCCGCCGCGACGGTGAGGTGAATGTCCTGCGTGGCGGCCTCCCCCTCCGGTGAGGGCTGAACTCGCGTGGCTGACTGGGTGAGGATCAGCACGCGGGCGGCGCCGTCCACCGTCACCCGCACCTCACTGTGGTCGCCGCCCAGCACGCCCCCGGTGGGGTTCACCATGAACACCATCAGCGTGCCGCATGGAAGCTCGAAGGGGCGCACGATCATCAGCGGCGCCTTTTGCAGGTCGCGGAGCAGGACTGTCCGCCCGTCCCGCGTCCCGAAGTGGAGGTGGAGGAGGCCGGTGCGGGTGCGCCGCAGCAGGCTCAAGGCTGAGGCACCTGAAGTCCGATTCTGGGCAGCGCAACCTCACGGAACAGCAGGTCGTGTTCGATCCAGGCGATCACGTCGGCGACGCCGAGACCGCGTTTGAGGTCGGTAAAGACGTAGGGCCGCACCTCCCCGCCGACCGTCCGCTGTGCGCGGGCGTCGGCGTCCATCACCTCCAGCCGGGCGCCGACGAAGGGGGCGAGGTCGATCTTGTTGATCACCAGCAGGTCCGACTGCCGCACGCCGGGACCGCCCTTGCGGGGCACCTTCTCGCCGCCGGACACGTCGAGGACGAACATCCAGGCGTCCACCAGTTCCGGCGAGAAGGAGGACGCGAGGTTGTCGCCGCCCGACTCGATGAACAGCAGCTCGATTTCGGGGAAATCGGCCTGGAGGGCCTGGGCCGCCTCTTGATTGAGGGAGCTGTCCTCGCGGATGGCGGTGTGTGGGCAGCCCCCCGTCTGCACGCCTCGAATGCGTTCGGGGGGCAGGGCGGCGGCCTGGGTGAGGATGCGCTGGTCCTCAAAGGTGTAAATGTCATTGGTGATCACGGCGAGGGCGTAGCGGTCCCGAAGCTCGCGGCACAGCGCCTCCAGCAGCGCCGTCTTGCCGGAACCGACCGGGCCGCCGACGCCGATCTTGAGGGGGGTGGGGATCATGCTCGGTCTCCTTTCACGTCTGGAAGAGGCGACTGTCCAGCCCCGCCTGCTCGCTGGCCGCAATGTCGAGGAGCGGGCAGAAGCTGCACAGGTCGGCGGGTGTGGCGTGCAGCGCGTCCCGAACACAACGGGCCGCCACGTCTTCCGCCAGCCGCGCGGCCCGCTGGGCGTCCAATCCGCCGAGCCTGAGGAGCCGGGTGGCGGAGGTGGCCCGCCCGAGAAGCCACGCGCTGACGTAGGCGCTCACGGTGTCCTCTCGCTCGGCCCCGAGTGCCGCCGCGACGGCCCCGAACGTCGTCGCGTGGTGCCGGGTCGGCGGGAGGAGGGCGAGTTCGTCCGGCCAGAGGTGCCCGGCGGCCCGGCGCAGGTTCGCCCCCACCCGCAGGCTCGCCTCACGGGGACCGCGCACCAGCTTCAGGTCGTCCAGCAGCGCGTCTAGGTCGGCGAGGTCTTCCGCCTCCACTCCCCACACGAGCGCGCAGGCGGGCGGGTCCTGACAGCCCCAGCCGTGCGCGAGTTGCCCGCAGAGGAAGGCGTGGAGATCAGCCGCCGTACGGACCTCCCCCCGCTGGGTCAACGTTTCCAGACCGTCACTGAAGGCATAGGCCCCGGTCGGAAAGGCCGAGTCGGCGAGTTGCAGCAGGCGGATAAGCACTTGCGTCACGGCCCATGCTCCCACGAGGGCCGACCGTGGAAGGGCCGCGCCTCCCGCACGAAGGGCACGCCCAGCCGCGTCAGCAGCAGTTCGATGGGTGGGTCCCACAGCACCAGAAACGCGCCCCCGTCCTCCACGAGGTCGCGGTGCAGGTTGCCGACCGCGTGCGCCACCCGCGCTGCCTCCCCTAACGAGCGCGGCGAGACAGCGGCCACGTCCTCGGGCGTGGCGGTGATGACGTAGGCCACGCCGTCCACCGTGTCCAGCACGCTGCCAGGGAGGAGGACCGTCCCCGTCGGGAAGGCCAGCCGCAACTCCACCCCGTCGGGGGCGGTCAGGCGGCGGCGCACCCGTCGGCGGTCGGCGGCGGTCATGGGGATGTGGATGACTCGGGTAGCCTCCGTCCCGGCAGGCGCGTCCCCGCCCAGCAGCGGGCGGCGCAACCCCGTCAGCCGGGTCAGAAGCGCTCCCCGCGCACGAAGGCGGACCAGGCGTCCAGGCCCGTCCCCCGCTTGCTGCTCAGCTCAATCACCGGTACCCCCGGCCTGGCCCGGTCGATGTTCTCGCGGCACAGGGCGCGGTCGAACTCCACCGCGTCCGCGAGGTCCATCTTGGTGATCACCACCACGTCCGCCGTGTTGAACATCGTGGGGTACTTCAGCGGCTTGTCCTCGCCCTCGGTGGTCGAGATCAGGACCGCCCGCGCCGCCTCCCCGAGGTCGTAGCTGCTGGGGCAGACGAGGTTGCCGACGTTCTCCAGCAACAGCACGTCGAGCGCGGACAGGTCGAAGCGCGGCAGCACACCTTGCACCATCGCCGCGTCGAGGTGGCAGACCGTTCCCGTCACGATCTGCTCGGCCTGCGCGCCCCACTGCCTCAGCCGCGCCGCGTCGTTCTCGGTGGCGAGGTCACCGACGGCGACGGCGAGGCGCAACTCACTTCCCAGGTCGCGCAAGGTCCGTTCGAGCAACGCCGTCTTCCCCGCGCCGGGGCTCGACACGAGGTTGATGGCCCGCACCCCCGCCGCCCGGAATGCGGCCCGGTTCTCGGCGGCGGTGTGGTCGTTCGCCTTGAGGATGTTCTGCCGGACAGTGACGATACGGGGGGGCATGGCGGTGATCTGTCCTCCTTCAGGTGAGTTCGAGTTCGTCCAGCTCCAGTTCGTCCCCCTGAAGCAGGGTCGGCGTGGGCGCGTCGCACAGGGGGCAGCGCAGGCCGCGCGTCACGTCGAGTTCGACCGGGCCGTGGTTCGGGCACTCCCCCACCCCGGGCACGCGCACGATGCTCAAGTGGGCCCCCTCCAGCGGCGTCCCCTCGGCGCAGGCGGGAAAGGCGGCTTCCAGGGCTTCCGGCACGACGCTCGACCACTGGCCGACCCGCACGGTGACGGCCCGCGCCCGCGCCGCGCCGTGTTCGCGCAGCACCTCGCGGGCCACGTCGATGAGGGAAAGGGCGATGGAGGCCTCGTGCATGGCCGGGCCTCAGAACAGGAAATACTTCTGCCCCAGCGGCAGTGCGTCCACCGGCTCGCAGGTCATGAGTTCGCCGTCGACCCGCACCTCGTAGGTCTCGGGATTGACGTCGATATCAGGAGTCTCGGCGTTGAGCACCATGTCTTTCTTACCGATGGAACGAGTTTCTTTCACGGCGCTGTATGTTCGGCTCACCTCCGGCAGGTTCCCGGCCTCCAGGCTCGCCGCCGAGACGAAATGCAGGCAGGTGGAGGCGAGGGCCCCGCCGTGCGCCGCGAACATGGGGCGCGGGTAGACGGGCTGAGGGGTGGGAATACTGGCGTTCGCGTCCCCCATCTGCGCGGCGACGACCAGCCCGCCCTTGAGGATCATCGCCGGTTTCGCCCCGAAGAAGGCGGGCCGCCACAGCACGAGGTCCGCGAGTTTGCCGACCTCCACGCTCCCGACCTCGTGCGCGACGCCGTGCGCAATCGCCGGGTTGACCGTGTACTTGGCGACGAAACGCCGGGCGCGCAGGTTGTCGGCCCGCCCGTCCTCGCCCAGTCCGGGGATGGTCAGCGGCCCGCGCTGCACCTTCAGCTTGTGCGCGGTCTGCCAGGTGCGGGTGATGACTTCCCCCACCCGGCCCATCGCCTGCGAGTCGCTGCTCATCATCGAGAAGACGCCCAGGTCGTGCAGCACGTCCTCGGCGGCGATGGTCTCGGGGCGGATGCGGCTCTCGGCAAAAGAGACGTCCTCGGGGATGCGCGGCGAGAGGTGGTGGCAGACCATCAGCATGTCGAGGTGTTCGTGCAGCGTGTTCACCGTGAAGGGCATGGTGGGATTGGTCGAACTCGGCAGCACGTTCGGCAGCCCGGCGACCTTGATGATGTCCGGGGCGTGCCCGCCCCCCGCCCCCTCGGTGTGGAAGGTGTGGATGGTGCGCCCCGCGAAGGCCCGGATGGAGTCCTCCACGAAGCCCGACTCGTTGAGGGTGTCGGTGTGGATGGCGACCTGGATGTCGAACTCGTCGGCCACGCCGAGCGCCGCGTCGATGGCGGCAGGCGTGGTGCCCCAGTCCTCGTGGAGCTTGAGGCCCAGCGCCCCCGCGCGAATCTGCTCGGCCAGCGGCGGCTGCGTGCTCGCGTTCCCCTTGCCCAGGAGGCCGAAGTTGAGCGGCAGGCCGTCCAGCGCCCCCAGCATCCGGTGGATGTGCCACGCGCCCGGCGTGCAGGTGGTCGCGCTCGTGCCCGCGGTCGGCCCGGTGCCGCCGCCGATCATGGTCGTGACGCCTGATTCGAGGGCCGTCCAACATTGCTGAGGCGCGATGAAGTGGATGTGGGTGTCCACCCCGCCCGCCGTCAGGATGTGTCCCTCGCCCGCGACAATCTCCGTGCTCGCGCCGATGGTCAGCCCGGGGCTCACGCCGTCCTGGGTACCCGGGTTGCCCGCCTTGCCGATGGCGCTGATCCGTCCGTCCTTCACCCCCACGTCCGCCTTCACCACCCCCCAGTGGTCGAGGATCACCGCGTTCGTGATCACGAGGTCGGGCACGTCCGGGTCCTCCCGCGTGGCCGTGCTGCTCTGCCCCAGCCCGTCGCGGATGACCTTGCCGCCGCCGAACTTGACCTCCTCGCCGTAGGTGGTGTGATCCTTCTCGATCTCGATGAGGAGGGCCGTGTCCCCCAGCCGTACCCGGTCCCCGGTGGTGGGGCCGTAGAGGTCGGCGTACTGGCGGCGGGTGACCCTCACGGGCTGCCCCCGAAGCCCGCTTCCCTGGCCCGCTCCAGCGCCGCCTCCCGCATTCCCGGCGCGTCCAGTGCCCCACTCACGAGGGCGTTCATGCCGTACACCGTGCGCGTTCCCCCCAGCGGCACGAGTCCCACCTCGCGCTCCTCGCCGGGCTCGAAGCGGACGGCGGTTCCGGCGGGGATATTCAGGCGCTGACCGTAGGCGGCGGCGCGGTCGAAAGCCAGGCCCGCGTTGACCTCGAAGAAATGGAAGTGACTGCCCACCTGGATGGGTCGGTCTGCCGTGTTCGTCACGGTGAGCGGTGTGACGGGCCGCCCGGCGTTGAGCTCGACCTCGCCTTCTTCCAGCAGGTACTCCCCGGCAATCACGGCGCTGGCGCCGCCGCGGATCGGGTCGTGGATGGTCACCAGCTTGGTGCCGTCGGGAAAGGTGCCCTCCACCTGGATGTCGTGGATGAGTTCGGGCACGCCGTCCAGCACGTCGTCGGGCGTGAGGAGCGTGGCGCCCCAGCCCATCAGGTCCTCCACGCTCCTCCCGTCGCGGACGCCCTCCAGCACTTCGGCGGTGATGAGGGCGACGGCCTCCGGGTGGTTGAGCCTGAGTCCGCGGGCCCGGCGTTTTCTCGCCACCTCGGCGGCGGTGAAGATCAGCAGCTTGTCGCGTTCCCGTTCGGTGAGTTGCATCCCGCTCGCCTCCCTGGGCCTGTCTCCGGCGACAGCGCCTCAAGCTCCAGGGTACGCGACCATAGGCAGGGGCGCTGGGTTTTTCTAAACAACTTGCATCGACGTTTGGAAAAGTCCCCTTATGCTCCTGGCGTTCGTGCAGTTTGTTCCAAATAGTTTGAACAAATTGCACAACAAGGCGCGTCCGGTCAAGACAGTTCCTTCCCCCGTGTCGAACGTCTGCCGGGAGACCGCGTTGCGGCGGCCAGCGTGCCGCCGAAGGGAGACCCCATGACGACGCTCCGCAAGTTCAGTCTCGCAAGCCTCAGCCTCGCCCTGATCCTGGGCAACACGGCGGGCGCACAGGGCACCGTGAAGGTCGGCATCCTGCACTCGCTGACGGGCACGATGGCGATCAGCGAGATCACCGTGGCGAACGCCGCCCAGCTCGCGGTGGACGAGATCAACGCGAAAGGGGGCGTGCTGGGCCGCAAGATCGTGGTCGTCAAGGAGGACGGCGCGTCCGACTGGCCGACCTTCACGACCAAGGCGGAAAAGCTCCTCACCCAGGACAGGGTGGCGGCCGTGTTCGGTGGATGGACGAGCGCCAGCCGCAAGGCGATGCTGCCCGTCTTCGAGAAGAACAAGGGGCTGCTGTTCTACCCGGTGCAGTTCGAGGGCAACGAGTGCAGCCCGAACATCATCTACACGGGCGCCCAGCCCAACCAGCAGGCGCTCCCCGCGCTGGAATGGGCGCTGAGCCAGGGCTACCAGAACATCTTCTTGCTGGGCAGCGACTACGTGTACCCGCGCACCGCGAACCTGATCCTGAAAAAGCACATCACCGACCGGGGCGCCAAGGTCGCGGGCGAGGAGTACGTCGCGCTGGGCGGCACCGAGTTCAGCTCGGTCATCAACAAGATCAAGGCGGCCAGGCCCCAGGTCATCATCAACACGCTCAACGGCGACTCCAACGTCTCGTTTTTCAAGCAGTACCAGGCTGCCGGGTACAGCGCGGCGACCCTTCCCGTCATCTCCTTTTCCATCGCCGAGCAGGAGGCGCAGGCCATCGGTCCGGCGCTGCTGACCGGGCAGTACGCGACCTGGAACTACTTCCAGAGCCTGCCGAACGCCGCCAACAAGCGGTTCGTGGCCGCCTATCAGAAGAAGTACGGCAAGAACGCCGCCATCACCGACCCGATGGCGCACGCCTACATGGACGTGTACCTCTGGAAGGCCGCCGTCGAGAAGGCCAAGTCCTTCGACCCCGCCGCCGTCCGCAAGGCCATCGTGGGCATCAGCATGGACAGCCCGCTGGGCAAGATCACCGTCGCCCCCAACGGCAGCCTCACCCAGACGGTCTACACCGGCCAGTCCGGCGCGGGCGGCCAGTTCAAGGTGATCGGCCAGAGCAAGGGCGTCGTGGCCCCGCAGCCCTACGACAAGCTGGCGTTCCCGGGGAAGACCTGCCCGTAAGGTGGAAGTGGTGCGCAGTGCGCAGGACGAGGTGAGGTCAACCCGCGCACCGCCTACCGCCTCCCAAGGAGGCACACATGGACCCCGTTTTCCTCTTCGGCCAACTGTTCACGGGCCTCTCGGTGGCATCCATTCTGCTGCTCGCCGCGCTGGGGCTGGCGCTGAGTTTCGGGCTGATGCGCGTGATCAACATGGCGCACGGCGAGTTCCTGATGGTGGGAGGTTACCTGACGTACCTCGCGTCGCAGTGGCTGGGGCCGGACTTCCTGTGGCTGGCGTTCCCGCTGGCCTTCCTGGGGTCGGCGTTGCTGGGCGCCCTCCTGGAAGTGACCGTCATCCGGCGGCTGTACGGCAGGCCGCTCGACACGCTGCTCGCTACCTTCGGGGTCAGTCTGATCCTCCAGCAGGCGGCGCGGCAGCTCTTCGGGAGTACGGGCGTCCCGGTGACGGCGCCGGGGTGGCTGGCTGGAGCCTTCGTCGTTCACGGCGGGGCGCTGGACGGGCTGACCTTCCCGCACGTGCGGCTGTTCGTGATCGGCCTGTCGCTGCTCGTGCTGGGCGGGATGTGGTGGCTGCTGAACCGCTCACGCTTCGGGATGCACGTGCGGGCCGTGAACCAGAACCGCGAGGTCGCCTCGGCCCTCGGGGTGAACACGCGGCGGCTGGACCTGCTGGTGTTCGCGCTCGGGAGCGGGGTGGCGGGAGTGGCGGGCGTGGGCCTCGCGCTGCTCGCCCCGGTAAACCCCACGGTGGGGGCGGCGTACATCGTCAACGCCTTTCTGGTCGTCGTGGTGGGCGGCGTGGGAAGCGTGCTGGGTGGGGCGGTCGCGGCGGTGGGGCTGGGCTTCGTGACCGCGCTCACCGAGGGCTTCACCAGCGTGAGTCTCGCGCAGGCGATCTTGCTCGTGCTCGTCGTCGCCTTCTTGCAGTGGAAGCCGCGCGGCCTCTTCCCGACCCGCTCGCGCGCCCTGGAGGAGACGTGAGCCGGGGCGGGGCGGCGGCGCTGGCCCTCGTCGCCGTGGGGCTCGTCCTGGCGCCCTTCTTCCTGGGCGCGTACCCGCTCGCGCTGCTGGGCCGGGTCCTCGCGCTGAGCATCGCGTCCATCGGCGTGTGCGTGATCTGGGGGCGCACGGGCATCCTCAGCCTGGGGCAGGGCCTCTTCTTCGGCCTGGGCGGGTACGCGCTCGCCATGCACCTCAAGCTGGCCGCCACGCCGCGGGGGGAGCTGCCCGACTTCATGGTGTACAACGGGGTCGAGGCGCTGCCGTGGTTCTGGAAGCCCTTTGCCAGCGCGCCCTTCGCCCTGGGCATGGTGCTGGTCCTCCCCGCGCTCGCCGCCGGGCTGGTCGGGTGGCTGATGTTCCGGCGGCGCATCACGGGCGTGTACGTGAGCATCATCACCCAGGCGCTCGTGCTCGCCTTCGTGACGTGGCTGGGCGGCTCGCAGGGCCTGACGAGCGGCACGAACGGCATCACCGACTTCCAGACGTTCCTGGGGATCAACCTGCGCGGCGAGGCCTTCCCGCGCGGCCTGTACTGGGCGACGCTGCTCGTCCTCGGGCTGGCGCTGGCGGGGACGGCCTGGGTCCTGCGCACCCCCTTCGGCTCGCTGCTCACCGCCGTCCGCGACAACGAGAACCGGACGCGCTTCCTCGGGTACAACCCCGCCGCCTTCAAGATCGCGGCCTTCGTGCTGGGCGGGGTGCTGGCGGGCGTCAGCGGGGCGCTCTACACCCTGCACCTGGGGACGATCTCGCCCGCGATGATCGGGGTGGCCTTCGGCATCGAACTCGTCGTGTGGGTGGCGCTGGGGGGCCGCGCGAGCCTCTGGGGCGCGGTGGGCGGGCTGGTCCTCGGGCAACTGGCGAAAGACCGCATCTCCAGCGCGGCGCCGGACGCGTGGCTCTACCTCATGGGCGCGCTCTTCGTCCTCGTCGTGCTGGTGATGCCGCAGGGGGTGGCGGGGCTGCTGACCCGGCGCCGGGCCGCGCCGGTCCGGTCGTCCGCTGGGATCAAGGAGGTGGGCAATGTCGCTTCCGGGGACTGAGCCGCTGCTCGACGTGCGGAACGTGACCGTCTCCTTCGACGGTTTCAAGGCCCTCCAAAACCTCAGCCTCGCGGTGCCGCGGGGCAGCCTGCGGGTGCTGATCGGGCCGAACGGGGCGGGGAAAAGCACCCTGCTCGACACCATCATCGGCAAGGTGCGGCCCGCGGGCGGGGAGGTGCGCTACCGGGGGCAGGTGATCTCCCGGCTGCCCGAGCACCGCATCGCCGCGCTGGGCATCTGCCGCAAGTTCCAGGCGCCCGGCGTGCTGGAGGGCCTGACCGTGCGGGAGAACCTGCTCGTCGCCGCCCGGCGCCGCAAGGGGGTGCTCGCCACGCTGTCGGCGCGGCCCACGTCTGCCGAACAGGAACGCGCGGACGAACTGCTGCGTCTGACCGGACTCTCCGAGCGGGCGGGGGTGAACGCGGCGGCGCTCGCGCACGGGGAGAAGCAGTGGCTGGAGATCGGCATGGTCGTCGCCGCCGACCCGGAACTGCTGCTGCTGGACGAGCCGACCGCCGGGATGACGGCGCAGGAGACCGCGCAGACCGCAGGGCTGATCCACACGCTGGCGGGGCGGCACACCGTCCTCGTGATCGACCACGACATGGCGTTCGTGGAGCTGCTGGGGGCGCCGGTCACCGTGCTGCACCAGGGGCAGGTCTTCCGGGAGGGGGAGTTGAAGACGCTGCGCGCCGATCCCGAGGTGATGGAGATCTACCTGGGCCGCCCCCGCGACGAACACACCGCCGCAAAGGAACCCCATGCTCAAGCTTGAGAACGTCAGCGCCGCCTACGGGCAGAGCCCGGTGCTGTTCGGGGTGGATCTGGAGGTGGCGGACGGCGAGGCCGTCACCCTGATCGGGCGCAACGGGGTGGGCAAGACGACGCTGTTGCGGACGATCACGGGCCTGCATCCCGTGACCGGGGGCGGGGTGCGACTGAACGGCGAGCAGGTGGAGCGGCAACCCGCCTTCACCCGCGCCCGCGCCGGGCTGGCCTACGTGCCGCAGGGACGCGGCCTCTTCCCCCACCTGACGGTCCACGAGAACCTGCTGATGGGCCTGCCCGCCCTCTCGGGGCGCGAACTGGCGGGGCGGGAGATTCCTGAACTGGTGTACGACCTCTTCCCGATCTGCCGGGACATGGCCGGGCGCCCGGCAGGGAACCTCAGCGGCGGGCAGCAGCAGCAGGTGGCGATTGGGCGCGCGCTCGTCACGCGGCCGAAGTACCTCCTCCTCGATGAGCCCACGGAAGGCATCCAGCCCAGCATCGTGGGGGAGATCGAGGCGGCGCTGACCCGCGTCCGCCGGGAACTGCGGGTGGCCGTGCTGCTCGTCGAGCAGTACCTCGATTTCGCCTGGGCCTTCGCGGACCGCTACTACGTGATGCAAAAGGGCCGGGTGGTCGAGGGAGGCCTGACCCAAGACACCCCAGCACACGCGGTGCAGCGGTATTTGGGGGTGTGACCGCGGTCGCCCAGAGTCTGACGAGCAACGCCTCATGTCAACCCCTCGGGCCCGTCGCAGCCTCCCTCGAACTCGGCGCGCTTCTCGGGTCGGGCCAGGCACCACCGGCAACCTCCTCACGCCGAGCGCCTCGCCCAACCTCGTGGAGGTCGCGCAGGGGCAGTTCGCCAAACTCCGCGTGAACGTCCGGAAGGGCGCGGCCACGACCGGCGAGGCCCAACTGAGCCTGGAGGTACAGAATGGGGCGGCCCCCTGCCCGCCGGGCTGGGCGTGAGCTTCGCCAGCAACCCGGTCACGCTCGGCCAGGGCACCGACGTGCAGCTCTTGACGGCCTCCACCCTCCCGCCCGGCGAATACCTGCTGCGGGTGGGGGGCGGAGACTGACGGTCGCCGCGTTCGAGCGGACCCCATCTGTATCCTTCTGATCGTCTTCATTTCCACCTTGGGGGTTGACGGCTCTGACGGTAACGCCCAGGTAACGGACGGGCCCCAGGATTCGGGGCACACGAGCCCATGGACGGCGACCCCGCCGGGTGCCTCGCGCGAGACATGAGGGAGCGGTCGGCATGCGCCGGGGGGCTCTCACGACCCGGCTGGGACCCGGTGCAGGCCGACCCAGGAGGCCAGATGAAGACCGGACACCTTCGCGTCACCCCCCCTCTACGGGGCCGAACCGTGGCCCGAGCCCGGCCCGGCTGGCGACCCCTGCTGTGGAGTGCAGGGCTCCTCGCCGGTGTGGTCGCGCTGGGTCGGCTGGGCTTGCAGGTCCAGCCCCGGCCCTTCCCCGCCTACCCGCCTGCCGTGGGTACGCCCGAGACGGTGCCCCTCCCCGCCGGGCTGCCCGTCCCCGTGGAACGCTTCTACCGCCAGACCTACGGCGGGCGCGTCCCGGTGATCACCTCCGCCGTCATCACCGGGCGCGCGACCCTGCGACCCGTCCCCGGCGGCCCCGCCTTCCCCGCCCGCTTCCGCTTCATCCACGAGGCCGGGCGCAACTACCGCCATTCCATCGAGGCGACGTGGTTCGGCCTGCCGGTCCTGCGCGTGAACGAGTCGTACCTGGAGGGGGTGAGCCGCCAGGAGATGCCCCCGCCGTTCCCGTCGAGCATCGGTGACCCCAAGGGGGCGCAGGGGGCGAACCTGGGGATGTGGTCGGAGACGATCTGGATGCCGGGCGTCTACCTCACCGATCCGCGCGTGAGGTGGGCGGCGGTGGACGACGAGACGGCCCTGCTGAGCGTGCCCTTCGGCGAGGCGCGCGAGACGTACGTGGTGAGGTTCGACCCCGCCACGGGACGGCCCCATCTCTTCGAGTCGATGCGGTACCACGATGGACAGAGCCGGGAAAAGACGCTGTGGATCAACCAGAACCTCTCGTGGGCAAGGCTCGGCGGGGTGACGCTGCCCAGGGAGGCCGCCGCGATCTGGCTCGACCAGGGGCGGCCCTGGGCGGTCTTCACCGCCGAGGAGGTCGTCTCCAACGTGGACGTGCGCGAAGCCCTGCGGCGCCGGGACCCGTGAGGGAGGAGGACCCCCATGACCACCTCACGGGGAGTCGTCCCCACCCTGCTCCTGAAGGGAGCGAACGCCCACGGCGGGGGCGCCGTTCGGGTCCGCCGCGGCCTCACGCTGGCGCCCGAGCCCTGCCCTGGCGGTCGGTCTGGTCGTCAGCGTGAATGTCGCCTTCTTTCCTGCTGGTGTTCTGGCTGGTCACCCGGGCCACGCGTGGGCCCGTTAAGCGGGTGTGAGGCGCCGGAAGAGCGCTCGGGAGGGCACTGGGCGGCTCCACGGGCACCTCGCCCCGGGGTCCTGGTGTTCGGCGTCCTGGCTTTTCACCCGGCGCGCAGGGGCGGTGACCCCCCGGGGGCAGCGGATGGATGCCCCCCCTTTCCGGCCTGGGCTAGTCGAGGACGAGCACCCAGTCCTGGCCGCGACCGCTGCCCGGCGGGGTGAAGCTGCGGGTGCCGCTGTTGGCGAGGGTGCCGGCGGCGCGGCGTGCGCCGGTGCGGGGGTCGAACCAGGTGGCGTCCAGGGACCCCCCGGCCACGCGGCCCAGGTTGACGGTGAAGGCCTGGCCGTCGGGGCTGTAGACCCAGGCGTAGTCGGGCCCGCGCAGCGCCACCACCGGGCGCGCGCCCGTGAAGCCGCCCTGCACCAGGGTCTCGTCGGGGGCGCGTCCGGCCGCCGGGCGCGACTCCAGCAGGCCCTGGAGGTGACGCAGGTGCGCCGCCCCGGGGGCCCCCAGGGCCGTCTGCCACTGCTTCTGGCCGCTGTGGGCGTCAAAGCCCCAGATCTCGCGGTGCCCGTAGGCGTGGCCGTCCGCGCCCGCGAACACGCTCCAGTACGCCACGTTGCGCACGTCGGTGGCGTCGGCGTAGCCGTTGGCCGCGTTGTGGCAGATGGCGTGCTCCTCGTAGACGGGCTCGGCGTTGATCACCGGCTTGACCGGGGTGCGGTTGTAGGTCGCCAGGACCCGCGCGGCCTCCCGCTCGTTGCGGCAGTGCCCGGTCTGCCACATGTTGAAGTCGAGCCAGGGCTCGTCGTGGAAGTACTCGGCCGAGGTCTTGCCGCCGTGGGGGTGATAGGTCATCAGCGCCCGGTCACGCCCCCCCGCCCCCTGCTCGATGCCGGCGGCCATCGCCCGCCAGACCTCGGCCTGCGCGGACGTCTCGGGAACCCGGTCGCCGCCGAGCACCCAGATGACCGGCTTGTCCCCGTAGCGCTGGGCCAGCCAGGTGCCGAACGAACGGGCCGTCGCCGGGCTGAAGATCGGCTCGTTGTTCACCCAGCGCCCCCAGCTCGGCAACAGGGCGACGGTCAGCCCCAGCGAGGCGGCCTCGTCCACCACGTAGTCCATATGGTCCCAGTAGTCGTATTCGCCGGGGGACGCCGGGTTGTTTCCCGGGGTGGTCAGCGGGCGCGAGGGGTCCTTGCCCGCCAGCGGCAGGTCGCCGTGCGCGTTGGGCGTGGTCAGGCCGTCTTTCTCGGCGAGGGCGACCGCCTGGATCACGGTGAAGCCCTGGTCCTTGCGTGTCCGGAGGTAGGTCCGCACCTCGTCGCGGTTCAGGCGGTGAAAGAGTTCCCAGCCGGTGTCGGCCCAGTACAGGAAGGGCCGCCCGTCCGCGTACTCCAGCCGCCGCCCGTCCCCGGACACGGCGAGGCGTCCCGGGCCGCCTCCCCCCGCGACCGGCGTCGCCGGGGCGTCCGCGCCGGGAGCACCCGCGGGCGTGAGGGTGAGGGTGTCCACGACGACGTTGCGGTCGCGCGGCCAGCCCCCGCCATAGACGTCGTTGGTAAACACCACGTCGAGCGCCTGACTGGGGGTGAGGGAGAACGTCCCCAGCGTCACGGCGGCGTAGCCGGTGTTCGGAACAGGGGCGCTGCCGAGTTCGGTGGGGCCCGAGCGCAGCGCCACGACCGGGGCACCGAGGTACTGATCCCCCCGGGCCCGGAGCGTCACGGTGTAGGACCCGCCCGTCAGCGTGCCCGGCAGCACGTAGCGCGCCGAGTGCCCGCCCGAGAGCAGGGCGGCGGCCTGCCCGCCCGAGGCCGCCGCGTCACGGACCGTCTGGGCGGCCGAGGCGGGTTCCAGCGTCAGAGAGCCCGAAACGGCCTGGGCCGCCAGCCCGGTGGCCGTCACGCTGGGGACGATGGCCTGCGCGGCCGTGGACCCACCCCTGCCACAGGCCCCCACCAGCAGGGGCAGACTGAGCGCAAGCGCCGTGGACAGGAATGGACGAACAGAAAAAAACCTCATCTCGGCGCAGGGTAGACGCTTCCGGATGGGGAAGGTGTGGAAAACCGCGCATCACCCCGGTCAGCGGTGACAAATCAGACAGGGCGCAAGCCTCCCTTCAGGCACGAGCGGACCCCCGGCGGTGGCGGTCGCCCCGCTGCTCAAGCCTGGGCTGCACCTCCAGGGTCCACCCGAAGTTGCTCTCCCGGGCCGGCCGGCACGTCCCCGGGGGGCGCCTCACCCTGACCCGAACCCCGTCCCGAGTGTTTCCGGACCGTGGGCTGCACAGCGGGACCCGGGCCGGTCGAAGTCCCGCCGCGAACCGTCCTCGCCCCAGAGGTCGTGCCGGACAAGCCGCCGCGCGTCGGGGTCGGGGAGGCGGGTGACTGGCTCACGTGGGGCGGGGGTAGGCGGGGGAAATTCTCAGGACCAGTTCCCTGGTGGGTGATGGGCGAGCCGAGACTCCACGACCACAACGTCGAGGACCCGTTCCGGACGCGTGCTTGCGGCCTCCTGCTCGGGGGGTTGACCGGGAGGGACGCGGCCACACACGCCGGGCGTGGCCCCACCGCGTCCCGGCCTCACACCTGAATGTCCGTCACGACGTTCGGGGCCCGCCCGAACCGCTCGTACCGCAGGGGGTCGATGTCGATGAACGGGACTTCCCCCACGGCCTCCTGCGCGATCACGCGGGCGACCGCCGCCGCCTGCATCACCCCGTGCCCGGAAAAGCCGCAGGCGTTCAGCCACCCCTCCACCCCCGGCAGGCGCCCGACGATAGGCTGGTGGTCCGGGGTGAGCTCGTAGTAGCCCCACCAACTCGCGCGGCGGTCCAGGTCCGCCGTCTCCAGCCAGGGAAAGCGCGTCATGGCCGCCTCCAGGGTGGGTTGCAGCCAGGCCCAGTCCATCCCCTCCCGCCAGCCCACGTCCGCCGGGTCGGCGCGGCCCAGGATCAGCCGCTCGCCTTCGGAGCGCAGCCACACCCCGCTGCCCAGGTCGAAGACCATCGGCACACGGCGCGGCGGGTTGAGTGGCCCGGTCGTGAAGACCATGCGCCGCGCGGGCCGGACGGGAATGCTCAACCCGGCCAGCGCACCCAACTCTCCCGCCCACGCGCCCGCCGCGTTGAGCAGGAGCGGGGCCTCGACGCTTCCCCCGGACGCCCTGAGCCGCCAGACCCCGCCGGAACGCTCGATGGCCGTCACCGCCGTGTCCAGCAGGAAGCGTGCCCCGGCCCCCCGTGCGCGCCGGACGTACTCCAGGGTCAGGCCGTGCGGGTCGACGAACCCGTCCGTGGCACAAAAGCTGCACCCGCCCAGCCCGCCGGGCTCGAACGCGGCGCAGCGCTGCGCCCCTTCGGGCGTGAGGAGTTCGGTCGGCACGCCCAGCCGGCGTTGCAGGCTCACCCCGGCCCGGTGCGCGTCCCACTGGGCCTCGGGCACCAGCATCAGGTAGCCCGCCGGGTGGTAGCCCGATTCGGGCAGGGCGGCATACTCCCCGATGCTGTGCTTCGAGAGCAGGATGTTCGTCTCGGTCGTGAACTGCGCCCGCACGCCCGCCGCGCTCCGCCCGGTCGAGCCGCCCGCCGGGCTGCCCTGTTCGAGCACCAGCACCTTCAACCCGCGCTGCGCCAGCCGCCAGGCGCTCGCCGCGCCGATGATCCCCGCGCCGATCACCACGAGGTCGGCGGTCAGGGTGGAGGCGCTCACGGGAGGTCCGCCTCGACCACGGGAAAGCCCGCGACCGGGAAGGTATCGACGTTGGCCGAGCGCTGCTGAACGAGCACCCCGCCGTCCACCGCGATGAACTGCCCGGTGACGTACGCCGCGTCGTCCGAGGCCAGAAAGAGCGCCGCCCCGGTCATGTCCTCGGCCACCCCGTAGCGGCCCAGCGGCACCGTTTTCTCGCGCACCCGGAGCTGCTCCTCGGTGAGGCCGTAGGTGTTGATGAAGCCCGGCACCACCCCGTTCACCCGCACGCCGTACGGGGCGAGGTCGAGCGCCATCGCGCGGGTCATCGCCTCGATGCCGCCCTTGGTCGCGTCGTAGGCGACGTTGCCGCGGTGAGCGCGTGTGGCGCCGCCCGAGGACGTGCTGATGATCACCCCCCTGCGGCGCCGGGCCATGATCCGGGCGGCCCGGTGTGAGCACAGGAAGACGCTTTTCAGGTTCACCCCGATGATCCGGTCCCACCAGGCCTCGTCGCCGTCCAGAAAATGGCGGGCGGTGTCGATCAGCCCGGCGTTGTTGTACAGCACGTCCACGTACCCGAAGGCCGCCTCGACGCGGCCGAACATGGCGTCCACCTGCGCGGCGTCCGAGACGTCGGCGGGCACCGCCAGGGCCACGCCGCCCGCTGCCGCGATGCCCTCCACGACCGCCCGCACCGCTGCTTCTTTCACGTCGTTCACGGCCACCCGGGCGCCCTCACGGGCGAAGCGCTCGGCGACGGCGCGGCCGATCCCGCCCCCGGCCCCAGTGACCAGCACCACGCGGCCTTCGAATCTTCTGGAAAGGTTGTTCGTCATGGGTTCTCCTCGGGCGTTGGATTGCCGTTCATTGTCCCCCTCGTCCGGCGGGCTGTCCTGAATGGTTGTCCCACTCATCCTGCGGGATTTGGCACAACCGGGGAGATGTCCCGCGGCGCGGGGGCCGTGTGGGGTCGTTGCCCAGCACGGTCGCCCCCTGCTCATCCACGGAGGCCTGACGCACCCGGGACCTGCGGTAGGGTGGGGGCGTGAAGCGCCGAGAGGTGGTCCGGCTGGCCTGGCGGGGCCTGTCCCGCCGTCCGGTGCGGACGGGGCTCACCGCGCTGGGGATCACGGTCGCGGTCGCCAGCATGGTGGTCTTCCTGTCGCTGGGCGAGGGGCTGCGCGGGGTCTTCCGGGACGAGCTGGGCAGCGTCGGGCCGGACGTGCAGGTGGCGCGGGGCAACCTCGCCCAGGGCCTCTTTCCCGCGCCCACCCTGCCCCCCGGTACCGCGGCCGACGTCGCCCGGCTGGCCCCTGAGCTGGGGATCACGCGGGTCACGCCGGTGGTCGTCTCCCTGCGGCAGTCGCTCGACCCGGCCCAGAGTGCCGTCTTCTACGGCCTGCCCGCGCGTCAGGGGGTTCAGGCCCTCTTTCCGGGGGTCCGCGCGGGGCGGGGGCGCCTGCTCCTCCCCGCCGACGAGGGCCGGGCGGTCGCGGTGCTGGGGGCGCGGGCGGCGCGCAACCTGGGGCTGGGGGTGGGGGACACGCTGGCGCTCAACCGCCGGGCCAGCGCGCGGGTCGTGGGCGTCCTGGCCCCCCAGAACAGCCTGACCGACACCTTCACCTTCCTGCCGCTGGGCGCGGTGGGGCGGGCCTTCGGGACGGGGGAGCGGCTGTCGCTCGTCGCCGTGCGGCTGGAGCGGCCCGGGGACGCCCGGCGGGTCGCCGAGGTTCTCTCGCGGCGCCTGGGGCTCACGGCGACGACCCGCTCGGATTTCCTGAGCTTCGTCGGGAGGCTGTTGCGCAGCAGCGACGCGGTGAGCCTGGGCCTCTCGGTCGTCTCGCTCGTCGTCGGGGGGCTGGCGGTCGTCAACACCGTGCTGATGGGCGTGTACGAGCGGACGCGCGAGTTCGGCACCCTGCGGGCCATCGGGGCGCGGCCCGCCCTCGTGCGGGCGCTGGTCCTCACCGAGAGCCTGCTGCTGGCCCTGCTCGGCGGCGCCCTCGGGCTGGGGCTGGGGCGGCTCGGCATCTGGGGCGTCAACCTCTACACCCGGGACCTCGCCGGGATCGACGCGGCGGCCCTCACCCCGCGCCTCGTGGCGCTGACGCTCGCCGTCTCGGGGGGGCTGGGCCTGCTCGCCGGGTGGCTCCCCGCCCGCGCGGCCCACCGCCTGACCGTCACCGCCGCCCTCGGGCGGGCCTGAGGGGGCGGCGGTGCGGCGCCCGGAGAGGAAGCGGCCCTGGCCCGGGGTGCTGGTGGGCCTGGGCGGGGTGGCGGGCGGGGCTTGGCTCGCGGGGCGGGTCCTCGGCTTCCGGGGGCTGCCCTTCGCGGTGGTGACCCACGTGCTGCTGATGCGCTGGGCGCTGTACGTCCTGCGGGTCGTGCCGGGGCGGCCACCGCCGGGCTGGTTCCGGGTGCGGCCCTGGGAGCCTCCGCTGTACCGCCGCCTGGGGGTGTTCGGGTACCGGCGGCTGCTGCGCCTCGCGGGCTGGGAGCGGTTCCGGCGGGAGGCCGTGGGCTTCGACGGGCGCCGGGGGTCCCTCGCCGCCTACGAGCGGGCGACCCGGGAGGCGGAGGCCAGCCACCTCCTGCTGGGGGGCATCGGGACGGGGCTGGTGCTGGGCGCCGCCCTGGGGCGGGCCTGGGGCGCGGCGGGCTGGCTGCTGGGGGCCAACCTCTTCTTCCAGGTGTACCCGGTGCTGCTCCAGCGGACGATGCGGGCGCGGGTCGGGCGGCTGCTCGGGAGGCGGGAGTCCCCGGTCACGGCGCGGGAGTGAAGGCCGTGCGGTCGTCGGCCCCGTGCGGGAGGCCCGGGCCCACCTCCACCCGCCGCCCCGTCCGCGCCAGCGTCTCGACGAGGGTGGCCGCCTCGCGGGGGGCGTCGTGGCGGCGCAGCTCGGCGCCCAGCTCGCGGGCCCGTCGCCGGAAGGGGCTTTCCCCGAGCAGCGAGCGCACGGCCCCGCGCACCTGCCCCGGGGGGGGTGCGTTCGTCCGCAGGTTGAGCCCCACGCCCGCGTACTCGACCCGGCCCGCGACCTCGGCCTTGTCCTCCGTCGTGCCCGCCGCGACCACCGGGACCCCGTGCGCGAGGGCCTGCTGCACGCCGCCGTAGCCCCCGTTCGTCACGTAGACCGCGACGTGTGGGAGCAGCGCCGCGAAGGGGAGGAACGGGGCCACGCGGGCGTTGCCGGGCAACTCGCCCAGTTCCGCCGGGTCCCGGACCCCCGCCGCGACGACGAGCAGGTCCTCGCCCGCCAGCCCCCGCAGCGTCGGCACGATCAATTCCCCCGCCCGGGTGGCGAGGGTCCCCTGGGTGACGAGGACCACCGGGCGCCCTCCCACCACCACCTCGGGCCACCACGCGGGCGGCGGCACGTCCGGGGGCGCGGGCGGGAAGAGCGGCCCGACGAAGTGGAGGTGGCGGGGCAGGTCGCTGCGGGGGTACTCGAAGCCCGGCACGCTGGGTTGCAGCATCAGCCGGGGCGCCACCGGGGGGGCGAAGGGGCGGGGCGGCAGGCCGAGGCGGCGGCACACCGCCCCGAGCTGACGGGTGGCCCGGCCGAAGACGACCCGATCGGCGAGGAGGCGCAGCGCCCGGTTGCGCCAGCGGCCCGGCGGGGAGGCGTCCGGGCGCAACCCCAGCCCGAAGGGCGCCGTGTCGCGGCTGGGAATCCCCAGCGGCAGGATGCCCAGCAGGGCGACGGGCGGCCCGCCGAGTTCTTCCAGCAGCAGCGCGGCGCTCATCGTCTGCTCGGCGAGCACGGCGTCGGGGGGCCAGCGCCGGGCGACGGCGCGCAGGTCGTGCAGTTGCCCCTCGACCTGCCCGAGAAAGACGTGCTCGAGGTCGAACTGAATCTGCCGCAGCCCGGCGCGGTCGTCCCGGCCCGGAAAGGTCGCGCCGAAGGCCGCGTCGTCGTAGTCGCGGGCGTGGACGAAGGGCTCGACCTCCGCGCCGAGCGCCCGCACCCGGTCCGCGTACTTGCGCCCGGTGTACCAGCGGACCTCGTGCCCGCGCGCGAGGAGTTCCCGGGCGATGGGGAGCAGCGGCAGCACGTGCCCGTGGATGGGTTGCGAGGCGATCAGGATTCTGGACACCGGGTCTCTCCTCCCCCCGCCGCCCCCCACCGCATCGTGAAGGCGCGGGCGAGCAGGGGCTGAACGGGAGGAGCGAGCAGGCCCCGCAGCACCCCCTCGCGCACGCGCCGCGCCGCCCCCCCCGCCGGACGCCCGAAGGCCATGTTGAACTCGGCCTGCCGGGTGGCGAGCCGGGCCAGCCGTCGCCGGCGGCGCTCGTAGCGCAGGAGGGCCGCCCGCGCCCCGGGGGCGCCGCTCAGGACCTCCTCCAGCCGGGGCGCGAGCGCGGCGGCGTCCAGCCAGCCCAGGTTCATCCCCTGCCCGCCGATGGGGCTGACCTCGTGCGCGGCGTCCCCGACGAGCAGCACGCGGCCCGCCACCATCCGCCGCGCGAGGTGGTGTCTCACCTCGAAGGCGCTGAGCATGGAGCAGTCCCCCGCCGGGAGGTGCAGGCCCGTGCGCTCCCGGACGAGGGCGGCGAGATCAACCGCCCCGGCGCCGTCCAGCAAGGCTTCCGTGCGGACGACCCAGCGCCGACGGTGGCCGGGCAGGGGGAAGGACTCCACCACCCCCTCACCCGTCAGGCAGATCGCGGCCAGGGGCCCGAAGGCGGTGGTGTCCGGGAAGTCGCCCATCAGGTATTTGTCGGCGTAGGTGCCGCCCGGAAAGGCGATCCCGGCGAGGTCCCGGACCGTGCTGCGGGTGCCGTCCGCCCCCACCACGAGGCGGGCGTGCAGGGTTTGCTCTCGCCCACCCTCCCGGCCGGTGACGCTCACGTGCGGGCCCTCGTCGCGCAGGGCCCGGACCTCCACCCCGCGCCGCAGGGTGCCCGGGGCGAGGTCGGCCAACCTCCGCTCCAGCACCTCCTCGGTCTCGCGCTGGGGCAGCGAGAGGATGAAGGGGTAGCGGGGCGAGGCGGCGTGGAAACTCAGCTCGCCGATCACCCCGCCCGGCCCGAGCACGACCCCGCCCGGGATGGGCACGCCCGCTTCTAAAAAGGGCTGGACCAGCCCCAGCTCCTCGAAGGCGTGCAGGGCGGGCGGGTGGATGCCGACGGCGCGCGAGTGCCCGCTTCTTGCCCTGCGGCGTTCCAGCACCCGAACGTCCAGCCCTCTTCGGGCGAGCAGGCACCCCAGGAAAAGCCCGACCGGGCCGCCCCCCACGATCAGCACGTCAAGCATCGGGCCCCGCCCAGGTCAGCAGCAGGCGGAAGGGGAAGAGGGGCCGGACCCCCCAGCCCGCGGGCGCCAGGGCCGCGAGTTCCGCCCGCGTGTGGCTGCGCCGGATGGACGTGAGCCCGTCTTCCCGGATGAGGGTGCCGGGAAAGACGCGCGCCCCCACGCTGAAGAGGTCGTAGGCCAGCGCGTGCCGGGTGAGGTCGCTGTGCAGGGCCCGCACCCGGGCCAGTCGCTCGCAGTCGCGGAGCAGGGCGCCCAGCTCCGCGTCCGTCAGGTGGTGCAGCAGGTGGTTGGAGGTCACGAAGTCGAAAGACTGGCCCTCCCGCACGAGGTCGCCGCTCAGGGCCCGCCGGAACGTCACGTCGGGGTCGGCGGGAAGCCCGGCGGCGTAGCCGATGGCGCGCTCGTCGGCGTCGATGGCCGTGACCCTCAGCCGCAGCCCGTCCCGGCGGGCCCAGCGGGCGAGCTGGCGCGGCACGTCCCCGCCGCCGCAGCCGATGTCGAGGAGGGTGCTCGGGCGCTCCCGGGACAGCCGGGGATGAATCTCCTGCCGGTACACCCGCCGCCAGCCCGAGACGAGGGCGTTCACCGTCCCGAAGCGGGCGTAGGTGCGCCGCAGGGTGCCGGGGTCGCACGCCGGGTCGTCCATCCGCTCGCGCACCTCCGCCGCGCGCCGGGCGAGGTCGGGGGCCATCAGTCCAGGCCCGGGAACTTCGTCAGGAGGCCCGACTCGACCGTCAGGCCGGGGCCGAAGGCCATCGCGCAGACGCGCTCGCCGCCGCCCGCCTCCTTCAGGAGCTCTCCCAGGATGAAGAGCACCGTCGCGCTGCTCATGTTGCCGTACTGCCGCAGCACCTCGCGCGAGGGGCGCAGTTGCTCGTCCGTGAGGCCCAGGCTTCCCTGCACCTTGTCGAGGATGCTTCGCCCGCCGGGGTGGATGGCCCAGCGTTCGACGCCGCCCCGGGCCGCCCCGAGCAGCGCGGGGTCGCGGGCGAACAGCGGGGCGAGGGCTTCCCCGATGTGCGACTCGATGATGTCGGGCACGTAGGTGCTCAGCACCATGTCGTAGCCCTGGTCGCCGACCGTCCAGGCCATGTCCGCCTCGCCGACGCCGGGCGGGGTCAGGGTGGTCTCGAAGTGATCCATCCGCAGGGCGGGGGTGCCGTCTGCGGGGGAGCGCGCGCTCACCAGGGCCGCCGCCGCCCCATCCGCGAAGACCGAGTTGGCGATCAGGGTGTCGGGATCGTTCGCCGAGTGCATGTGGATGGTGCACAGCTCCGCGCAGACCACGAGGACTACGGCGGCCGGGTCAGCCTCGCAGAAGGCCTTGGCCATCTTCAGCGCCGGAAAGGCGGCGTAGCAGCCCATGAAGCCCACGTGAAAGCGGGCGACCCCCGGCGCGAGGCCCAGCGCGCGCACGACCGCATAGTCCGGCCCCGGGGCGAAGAAGCCCGTGCAGGACACGGTGACGACATGGCTGATGTCGGCAGCCGTCAGGCCCGGGCTCGCCTCCAGCGCCCGCCGCGCCGCCCGCACGAAGAGTTCGGTCGCGTGGACGGTGTAAAAATCGTTGCGCGCCCCGGTGCCGGGTTTGAGCATCCGGCCCGTGGCGGGGTCGTAGAAGAGGGCGGGCCCGTCCTGCGGGCCGCCCAGAAAGTCGCGGACCACGCTGTGCCGCCGGTCGATGGCCGAGGCGTTGAAGATGGAGGTGGTGAGGCGCTGGCCCAGGCGGTCGAGTTCGGGCTGGGCGCGCAGGATGTCGCGGATGACCGCCTGCGGGTAGGCCGTCTCCGGGACGGCCCTTTCAATGGCGTGCAAATACACGGGCATAGGCCAAGGTAGCGGAGGAGGCTGACGGGAATTTGTCTGCCAGCTTCACGTCCCGCAGGAGTTTGATATATCACACACCGGAAACTGGCCCTACACTGGAGAACCATGCCGCTGCCCGACACCCCGCGACTGCCGCGCGTCCTCGCCCGCGAGGAGGTCTATGCCCGGTTGCGGGACTGGATCGTCGGGGGCACGCTGCCCCCCGGCGAGGTGCTGCGCGACCACGACATCGCCGCCCGGCTGGGCGTCAGCCGCACGCCGGTGCGCGAGGCCCTGCGCCGACTGGAGGACGAGGGGTTCGTCGAGACGGCCCTCAACCGCTGGACGCGCGTGGCGCCGCTCGACCTGACGCAGGCCGCCGAACTGTACCCGGTGATCGAGGCCCTCGACGTGCTGGCGCTCGAACAGGGCGGACCGGGGCTGACGGAGGAGCACCTGCGGCGGCTGGAGCGGGCCAACGCCGACCTCGCGCACTCGCTCGCGCAGCACGACGCCGCCCGCGCCCTCTCGGCCGACGACGCGTTCCACGCCGTGTGGGTCGAGGCGGCGGCCAACCGGGCCCTCGCCGGGGTCCTGGGGGGGCT
Organism: Deinococcus aestuarii; assembly: GCF_018863415.1. NCBI lineage: Bacteria > Thermotogati > Deinococcota > Deinococci > Deinococcales > Deinococcaceae > Deinococcus > Deinococcus aestuarii. The sequence goes on from NZ_JAHKSN010000014.1 coordinate 67,558, forward strand.
CAAGCTCAAGCTGCGGCGGGCCGAACTCGCGTACTTCGGACACGAGGCGCGTGGCGAGCACTCTCTCGGCGAGCACACGGCCATCGTCGCGGCCCTGCGTGCCCGGCAGTGGGACCAGGCCTGCGCCTGGCTGCGCCGGAACTGGCGGGGCAGTCTGGAACGGCTCATCGCGCAGCAGGGCCCAGGAACGCAATCCTGACGGGGCGCAGGCTGCGACCCTCCTCTTCAGAGCGTCCCACGGCAGCTTTCCTCCTCGCCGGGAGTGGACTCCCAAGTTCACGCCCGCCCATCAACTCCGGCCGGCCGATCCTCCTCTCTTCCACCACAGTCAGCCGGACCGACCCTGACTCCGCCGGTCTCGGGGTTCACCCCTCCCCCCGCCGGGGGCGGCGGGCCAGGACGCCTCCCCACGGGTTTGGACCTATCCTCCCCCCAGGGATACTTGGGATATCAGCTTCTTATCCATCTCGATAACGACCCAATGACCACTGGCTCTTGCCTATCCCCCTCCCCGGGGTCTATGCTGGGGGCATCGGGCTCCCCCTCGGGGGGGTGGAAGGAGCGAAGGGATGACGAAGACCGTCGAACTCGGGGTGCAGGGGATGACCTGTGCGAGTTGCGTGGGGCGGGTCGAGCGCGGCCTGGGGAAGGTGGACGGGGTGCTGGACGCCAGCGTGAATCTGGCGACCGAGCGGGCCACCGTCACCTACGACCCGGAGGTGACCACCCCGCGGGCGCTGCTGGACAAGGTGAGGGACGTGGGTTACGAGCCCGTCGTGGGCCAGGTCGAACTCGGCGTGCAGGGGATGACCTGCGCCGCGTGCGTGGGCCGGGTGGAGCGGGCGCTGGGGAAGGTGGACGGGGTGCTGGACGCCAGCGTCAATCTGGCGACCGAACGAGCGACGGTGCGCTTCCTGCCGGGCGTCAGCGCCGGGCAGCTCCGGCAGGCGGTCCGCGCGGCGGGCTACGAGGTGCTGGAGGAACAGGCGGGCCTGCGCCGGGAGGATCAGGAGCGCGAGGCCCGCGCCCGCGAGGTGAGCCACCTGCGGGGTCAGGTGCTGCTGAGCGCGGTCTTCGCCGTGCCGCTGCTCCTGATCGCCATGCTCCCGATGCTGGTGCCCGGCGCGGGGGCGTGGCTGATGTCCACCTTCGGGCACGGGGTGATGGGCACCCTGAACTGGGTGATGCTCGCCCTCGCCGCGCCGATCCAGTTCGGGCCGGGGCGGCGCTTCTACCGCCTGGGGTGGAAGAGCCTGCGGGGCGGGTCGCCCGACATGAACGCCCTGGTGATGATCGGCACGTCGGCGGCGTTCGCGTACTCGCTCGTCGCCACCGTGGCGCCCGGCCTCTTCCCGGCGGGGACGGCCCACGTGTACTACGAGGCCTCGGGCGTCGTGATCACGCTGATCCTGCTCGGCAAGTATTTCGAGGCCCTCGCCAAGGGGAGGAGCAGCGAGGCGATGAGGAAGCTGCTCGGCCTCCAGGCGAAGACCGCGCGGGTGGTGCGCGGCGGGCAGGACCTCGAGTTGCCCGCCGACGAGGTGCTCGTGGGCGATCTCGTCTCGGTCCGCCCCGGCGAGAAGGTGCCGGTGGACGGCGAGGTGGTGAGCGGCCACTCCTTCGTGGACGAGAGCATGATCACCGGCGAGCCGGTGCCCGTCGTCAAGCAGGCGGGCGCGTCGGTCGTGGGCGGCACGATCAACCAGCACGGCGCCTTCGAGTTCCGGGCCACCCGCATCGGCGCCGACACCGCCCTCGCGCAGATCATCCGGCTCGTCGAGACCGCGCAGGGCAGCAAGCCGCCGATCCAGGGGCTCGCCGACCGGGTGGTCGCGGTGTTCGTGCCCGTGGTGCTGGGCCTCGCGGCGCTGACCTTCGGGCTGTGGCTGATCCTGGGCGGCGGGTCGGCGCTGAGCTTCGCCCTGGTCACGACGGTCGCCGTATTGATCATCGCCTGCCCCTGCGCGATGGGCCTCGCCACGCCGACCAGCGTCATGGTGGGCACCGGCAAGGCGGCCGAACTCGGCGTGCTGTTCAAGGGGGGAGCGGCCCTGGAGGGCCTTCAGGGGGTGCGGGTGGTCGCCCTCGACAAGACCGGCACGCTCACGCGGGGCCGTCCCGAACTCACCGACCTGATCCCGGCCCCCGGCTTCGACCGCCCCACGGTTCTGCGGCTCGTCGCGGCGGCCGAGGACCAGAGCGAGCACCCCATCGCCCGCGCCATCGTGGCCGCCGCGCGGCGCGAGGGGCTGGTCCTCACGCGGCCGGAGACGTTCGGCGCGGTGCCCGGGTACGGGCTGGAGGCGCGGGTGGAGGGGCGCCTCGTGCAGGTCGGCGCGGACCGCCTCATGCAGCGCCTCGGCCTGGACGTGGGCGGGTTCGCCGCCGAGGCCGCGCGGCTGGGGGACGAGGGCAAGAGCCCGCTGTACGCCGCCGTCGACGGGCAGCTCGCGGCGGTGATCGCGGTCGCCGATCCCCTCAAGGAGGGCAGCCTGGAGGCGGTGACGGCGCTGCGCCGCCAGGGGCTGAGGGTCGCCATGATCACCGGGGACAACGCCCGGACCGCGCACGCCATCGCTCGCCAGCTCGGCATCGACGAGGTGCTCGCCGAGGTGCTGCCGGGCGGCAAGAGCGACGCGGTGAGGGCGCTCCAGGCGCGGGGACAGGCGGTGGCCTTCGTGGGCGACGGGATCAACGACGCGCCCGCCCTCGCCCAGGCCGACGTGGGGCTCGCCATCGGCACCGGGACCGACGTGGCCGTCGAGACCGCCGACGTGATCCTGATGTCGGGGGACCTGCGCGGGGTGCCGAACGCCCTCTCGCTCAGCCGCGCCACCCTGCGCAACATCCGGCTGGGCCTCTTCTGGGCCTTCGCGTACAACGCCCTGCTGATCCCGGTCGCGGCGGGCGTGCTGTACCCGGCCTTCGGGGTGCTGCTCAGCCCGGTCCTGGCGGCGGCGGCGATGGGCTTTTCCAGCGTCTTCGTCCTGAGCAACGCCCTGCGGCTGCGCGGCTTCCGCCCCCCCGTCCGGCCCGGTCCCGTCCCCACCGCACGGCCCGCCGTCGCCTACACCTGACCCGCCTTCCCCGGCCCGGAAGGCACCCGGAGAGGCCCACCGTCGGCCTCTCCGGCGCCTTTGCTACCGGACGTAGGAGGCGCCGTTGAGGTCCAGCGTCGCCCCCGTCATGTGCCGCGCCAGCCCCGAGGCGAGAAAGGCCACCGTGTTCGCCACCTCCTCGGGCGGCACCACGTCCCCCAGCGGGATGTCTCTGGCAATGTCCGCCGCGTGCTCGCGCAAATAGCCCTCGGCCATGTCGGTCCGCACCCAGCCGGGGGCCACCGCGTAGGCGAGGATCTTCTCGCGGGCGTACCCCCGCGCGATGGAGCGGGTCAGCGCGATCACGCCTCCCTTCGAGGCCGCGTAGTGCATCGCGTCGGGGTTGTCCCCCCGAAAGGCGGCCCGGCTCGCCACGTTGACGATGATCCCGCCCCCGCGCTCCCGGAAGTGCAAGATCGCCTCGCGGCACAGGTCGGCGACGGCGACCAGATTGACCTGCAAGGTGCGCGCCCAGGTCTCGGCCCACTCACCGGAGGGCTCGTCCACGGTCACGCTCGGGGCGATCCCGGCGTTGTTCACGAGCACGTCGATACGGCCCCGCCACAGGGCGGCCTCCCGGAACAGCTCCGCCGCCACGCCCGGCCGGGTGAGGTCGGCCCGCAGGGCGAGCGCCCGCTCCTCCCCGAGGTCCCGCGCGATGGCCCGGGCCTCTTCCCCACTCTGGCCGTAATGCACGACGACCCGCGCCCCGGCCCCCGCCAGCGTGCGGACGGTCGCCGCCCCGATGCCGCGTGAGCCGCCCGTCACCAGAATCACTTTGCCTGTCAGGTCCAGCATGACCCCATTGTGGGGCCTGGGCGTCTCTCCACCCACGGCGCAGCGGGGCGGGCTTGAGGTGGGGGTCTCCCACCGTCACGCCCGGTCTCGGGAACCGGGGGACACGGCATGAGCTTCCAGTCAGCCCAGGGGCTTTCACACGGGAAGCGGCGACCTCTCGCGTCACCACGCTCGGTCTGCGGAAAGGAGCCGGGCCTCCCGGGAAGACGGGCCCCCGGCTCGTCGGTCGCCCTTCTTCAGAGGGGGGCGACTCGCCCGCCGCCCGGCCCGCGCAGGCGGGCGCTGTCTCTGGCGGGCGTGTTGCCGAACAGGCGGCTGTACTCCCTGGAGAACTGCGACGCGCTCTGGTAGCCCACCTGCCGACCCGCCGTGGCCGCGTCGACCGGCGCCGCCATCATCAGCCGCCTCGCCTCCTGAAGCCGGACCGTCTTCTGGAATTGCAGGGGACTCATGGACGTCACCGCCTTGAAGTGCGCGTGGAAGGTCGAGACCCCCAGGTGGACGAACGCGGCGAGGGCCTCGACCTCCAGCGGCTCGTCGTAGTGCGCGTAGATCCACTCGATGGCGCGGGCGACCCGCCCCACCCTGGACTCCGCCTGCCCGAGCTGGGCGACCTGCGCGCCGACGGGACTCAGCAGCAACCGGGTCAGGAGTTCGTCCACGATCAAGGGGCCGATGAACGCCGCCTCCCGCTCGTCGCCCATCGCCTCCAGCAGCCGGGTCGCGGCGTTCACGATGGCGGCATTCGAGGGCGTGACGTGAACCCCACGCCGGTCTTGCACGCGGGTCAACCCGTGCGGGAAGAGCCGCAGGCTCAGGGCGGCGATGCGCCCCGGGTCGAGGTCGAGCTTGAAGGTCAGGAACGGCTCCCGCGCGCTGGCCCGCGTCACCCGGAAGGCGACCGGCAGGTGGACGGAATACACCATCAAGCGGTGGGGGTCGTACTCGTAGGTGTCCGGGCCGATCTGCACGCTCTTGTTGCCCTGCGCGACCAGGCAGAGGGCCGATGGCTGCACGCTGTGCTGAAGGTGCCCGTGCACCCGGGTCGAGCGGGCGACCGCCACGCCCGGCAGGCGCAGGGGAAACTCGCCGTCGTACGGCGTGAAGGCCCGAATCAGCCCGGCCAGCCGGGACAGGTCGCCTGCACCCGGCCCCGGCAAGGGATCGAGCTGAGGGAGCGGCAGCGTGGTGTTCGTCGGCGTCATGGTTCCGAAACCTCCCGGACAACCTCTCGTTCCCTGCCAGGATGCCTGGCCCGCCCCGGCGTCACACGGAGGTCCGGGGCGGGCCCCTTCCCGCCTTAGCGGTGACCGACGACGGGACGCGGCACGTACGGCTCCTCCAGAAAGGTGACTTCCCCGGGCGAGAGCCTCACGGACAGCGCCCGGGCGGCATCCTCCAGATGGCTGAGCTTCGTCGCCCCGATGATCGGCGCCGCCACCGGCTCCTTCTGGAGCAGCCACGCGAGCGCAATTTGAACGCGCGGCACCCCGTGCTTCCGGGCGAGTTCCGCCACCCGCTCCACGATGATCCGGTCCCGGTCTGCGGTCGCGTCGTACTTGCTCCTGGCAATCTGATCGGTCTCGGCCCGGAGGGTGTTCGCCGTCCAGTCCCGGGTGAGTCGCCCGGCGGCCAGGGGGCTGTACGGGATCACGCCGATGCCCTCCGCGCGGCACAGCGGCAGCATCTCCCGCTCCTCCTCGCGGTAGATCAGGTTGAGGTGGTCCTGCATCGACACGAAGCGCGTCCACCCGTGCCGCTCGGCCACGTGCAGCGCCCGCTGGAACTGCCACGCCCACATCGCCGACGCCCCGATGTACCTCGCCTTGCCCGCCCTCACCACGTCGTGGAGCGCCTGCATCGTCTCCTCGATGGGCGTGTCGTCATCCCAGCGGTGAATCTGGTAGAGGTCCACGTAGTCGGTGCCCAGCCGCTTCAGACTCTGGTCGATCTCGCTCAGGATCGCCTTGCGCGACAGCCCCCCGCCGTTCGGGCCCTCACGCATCCGGCCGTGGACCTTGGTGGCGATGACGACCTCATCGCGGCGGGCGAAGTCCCGCAGGGCGCGTCCGAGGATCTCCTCGCTCACCCCCAGGGAATAGACGTTGGCGGTATCGAAGAAGTTGATGCCCAGTTCGAGGGCCTTCCGGATAACGGGTCGGCTGTTCTCCTCGTCGAGCACCCACTGGTGAATCCAGCGCCCGGCGTCCCCGAAGCCCATGCACCCGAGGCAGAGGCGGGACACGTCCAGTCCGGTGCGGCCCAGCTTCGTGTAGTCCATGTCGCGTCCTCCCCTGAACCGGCAGGTTGCTAACGGGCCCGGTACTGCTCGTCGGTGACGTGTTCTAGCCAGTCCACCGCTTTGCCGTTCAGTGCCTCCTGAACGGCGAGGTGGGTCATGGCCGTGGTGGGCGAGGCGCCGTGCCAGTGTTTCTCGCCGGGCTCGAACCACACCACGTCCCCGGGATGAATCTCCTCGACGGGGCCGCCCTCCCGCTGCACGAGACCGGCACCCGCCGTCACGATGAGGACCTGGCCGAGCGGGTGGGTGTGCCAGGCCGTGCGGGCGCCGGGCCCGAAGGTCACGGCATTGCCCGCGGCGCGGGCCGGGGCCTGTGCCGGGAACAGCGGATCAATTCGCACGGTGCCGGTGAACCACTCCGCCGGACCTGTGCCCGAGGGTTGTGAGCCGCTTCGCTGGATCTTCATGGTGGCGCTCCTGTGGTGCAAGAGGTTGGTCCTGAACCCGGGGCCGCGCGCCGACCTCGGGCTGAATGGATTATTCGCCCTTCGGCAGCGCCGCGTGGTCGGTGACCCAGCGGAAGCGCACGTCGCCGTCCACCGGTGGGCGGGGCAGCCTGGACCGCGAGGGTGCTCCGGTCGAGACCGGCATGACCGGCGACAGGAAGGGAGTCGTGTGGTTCACGGCCCTGTTCTTCCCTCACGACGAGGAGCGGGCGGCGTCTCAGGGACGCAGCAGGGTCTTGATGGCGCGGCGCTCGTCCATCGCGCGGTAGCCCTCCGCCACCTGGTCCAGCGGCAGGGTCTGGTCGAAGACCAAGCCAGGGTTGATCTTCTCACTCAGCACCAGCTCGATCAGGTGCGGCAGGTAGCGGCGCACCGGCGCGGGGCCGCCGTGCAGGTGCACCCCGGAGAAGAACAGCTCCAGGCCGGGCAGCGTCACCCCGTGCGACACCCCGACGTAGCCGACGTGCCCGCCGGGCCGGGTGGAGCGGACCGCCTGCATCATCGACTCCTGGGTGCCGACCGCCTCAATGACCGAATGCGCCCCAAGTCCAGCCGTCATGTCTTTGATGCGGGCCACACCCTCGTCCCCACGCTCGGTCACGATGTCGGTCGCGCCGAACGTCCGGGCCAGCCTCTGCCGGTCCTCGTGCCGACTCATCATGATGATGCGCTCGGCCCCCATCTGCTTGGCCGACAGGACACCCAGCAGCCCCACCGCGCCGTCCCCGACCACCGCCACGGTCTTGCCGGGCTTCACGTTGGCGGCGTCGGCGGCGAACCAGCCGGTGCCCAGCACGTCGGACGTAGCGAGGAGGCTGGGCAGCAAGGCATCCGATGGGACTTCCGGTGTGGCGACCAGCGTTCCGTCAGCGAGGGGAACACGCAGGTAAGGGGCCTGGGCGCCCTCCGCTCCCATCGGCCGGGCATCCACGCAGCGGCTCTGGTACCCGTCGTTGCAGATCGGGCAGGTGTTGTCGGAGGCGAAGAACGAGCCGACGACGAACTGACCGGGCTTGACGCCCCGCACGTCCCGCCCGACTTCCTCGACGATGCCGCAGTATTCGTGGCCCATCGGCATCGGTTCGTCGCTGAGATCGTCGCCCCGGTAGGGCCACAGGTCGGAACCGCAGACGCAGGTGGCCGAGAGGCGGAGGATGGCGTCGGTGGGTTCGAGGAGGTGCGGGTCGGGACGCTCCTCGAAGCGCACGTCGCGGGGGCCGTACAGCATCGTTCCTTTCATGGGTGTTCTCCTTGTTGAGAGAGCCTGTCGTCGGGTCAGGCGCGTGGTTTTGACGGTCTGGAGTGAGGCGGCGGGCCGTGAAGGCGAGGGGTTCGCCCCTCCCTTCCGCACTTGTCCGCTCGCCGGGGGTTCACGGTGCCGGAGCCGAACTCCCTGTCCGGCCTCCAGATGCTCCTTTCCACCTCACGGCGAGCGGACGCTGCTTGCAGGGCGCCGCCCCCGGCGGGAGGGACACGCTCGGCCGTCCTCCTCGGCGCGGCCTGCGGAACGTTCTGCGCTCCGGTGCTCCTGCCCCGGGCACGTGAGGAAGTCTACGAACCCGCGCCGAAGGCCGGTTGCCCAAAACTCTGAAGTTCTGACCCAAACCTCTCGGTTGTTCGGGAGCGCGACTCCGCAAGGCCCCCTGCGGGACCCGGCTCGCCGCCGTTGGGCACGTCTCCCGGGTCCTGGCCCAGCAGGAAGGCACGCCCACGAAGCGAAGGACAAGCTGATCCGGGCCAGGCTGCCAGCTCTCGTCCAGCCTGGCCCCACACGCGGGGAGACTCGGACTTCAATCCCACCGAAAGGCCGCTTGTCAAGGACAAGGGTTTGTGCGGGCTGGGGATGGACGAGCCGTGCCCGCCCTTCCTCACAGCGTCCGGGTCGTTGCTCGACGGCGTGATCCTACGCGACGTGTTCGGTGGGTTCGCCCGGCGGTGTCCTCGACCCCGAGCGTCCCGGCTCACGGCCTGGTCGCTGCCCAGGCCGGGTCATGCCGCCGCAGGAAGTTCTCCACCGCGCCTATGAACGCCCCGAAGTCGTCGAACCGGAGATTGTGCCCCGTCCCCGGCAGATGCACCGTCCTTCCCGCCGGGTTGTCCCCAAGAATGGTCCGCGCCTGCTCCCCGGTCACGATGCCGCCCCGCTCCGCGTCCCCGGTCAGCAGCAGGAAGGGGCAGCGGACGGCCCTCATCTCTTCGCGCCACTCCAGATGAGGCGGCCGGGAGAAGAGCGCGAACATGCCCTCCTCCACATCCCGCAGGCTGGCCGCCCAGGCGCGCAGGTCCTCGCCCCGCCACCCCGGGTTGACCTCGCGGGCCAGGCGCAGGGCGTCTTCCGGCGGGGCCGTGCGCAGGGCGGACACACGCTCCCGAAAGGAGGCCAGGCGCGCCTCACGCCTGGCCCGTTCCTGGGGCGTGGGCTCCGGTCTGGGCTCCACGAAGGGAGGGTCCTCCAGAATGAGGGCGCGGACCTGCCCCGGGTGGCGGGCGGTAAATACGGCAGCGGTCTCGGCCCCCATCGAGTGCCCGATGAGGGCGGGCGTGTCGAGCCCCAGGGCCCCCAGAAGCGCTCCCAGGTCGGCCACGCGGTCATCCAGCTCGAAGGGCCCCTCCGCCCGCTGTGACTGGCCGTGCCCGCGGGCGTCGTAGGCCACCACGTCGTAGCGTTCGCCCAGCACCCGGGCCGCGCGGGTCCAGCTCGCCGCGTTGGAGGTCAGCCCGTGCAGCAGGACCAGGGGCGGTCTGGGCCCACCCGTGCGCTGCACATGAAGCCGGTGACCGTTCACTTCGACAAACCCGCCTTGCCAGATCGCCGTCATGGTGGTTCCTTTCGGTGGGGCCGTGCCGGGTCCCGTGAGGCGGGGGGCTGCCGTCGTGGGCAGACCCGGGGGCTCATCTCAGCGGCCGCGCTCCACCAGGGGGGCGGGAGCCGCCTGCGCCGCCGGACGTTCGAAGGCGGGGGAGGTCGGCGTGACGCCGCGCAAAAAGCCCAGCAGCGGGTCCGCGAGCGAGGCGTCCCCCGTGTTCAGGCTCAGGACCGTGGAGAGGTGGTTGTGCCCCGGCACCTGGAAAAAGCGGGGCAGCCCGCCGAACTTCTCCCCGTAGGCCGAGAGAAACCGCACGCTGGGCCGCTCGATCTCGTCGGGGTCGTACTCCGCCGTCATGAACAGCAGGGGCACCGCGCTCCCCCCATAGGTCCGCAGCAGACCCAGCGGCCCGTTCGCGTCGATCTGCTGCGGCTCGGCCCCGAAATACGCCTTGGTGACCTGCTCCCTTGGACCGTCGTGGGGCAGGGCGCAGGGCACCGACAGCAGCACCGCGGCGGCGACCTCGGGAACGCCCCGGGGTTGCCGCCCCCCGCCGAACAGGTAGGTGGCGACGTGCACGCCGCCCGCCGAGTTGCCGAAGAGCGTCAGGGCCCCGGGATCGCCCCCGTACTCCGCCGCGTGCCCGTGGGCCCAGCCGACCACCCGGGCCACGTCCTCCCCGCCTCCCGGAAAGCGCACGTGCGGGACGAGGCGGTAGTTCGCCAGAACCGCGACGAAGCCGTGCCGGGCGAGGAAGGTGCCGACGTTGGCGTACATCAGGCCCTCCGAGTCCGGAAGCGTCTTGTCCCCGGTCCACAGCCCGCCGCCGTGGAAGAACAGCACGACGGGGTGGGGGCCGGGGGTCTGGGGCCGGTACACGTCCAGGCGGTGGCGCCCGTCCGGGCCGTACGGGAGGTCGTGGGTGACGTGGACTCCCGCCTTGGGCGTGTCCCGGTGGTGGGGCACATAGGCGGCCAGGGTCTCGTCGGCGACCCCTTTGTTCCAGGTGCTTCCGAAGCGGGCGGCCAGGTCCCGGGCGGGGCCGGTGTTCAGGGGTTGGGGCATGGGGACATCCTTGGGGCAGAGGGGCCGGGGCAGACGCCGGGACGGCCCCGGCGGGAGGCGGGCAGGGGCGGAGGGTCAGGGAGGGGGAGGAGCCGCGCACGGGGCTGTGGACGCCCTGCCCCCCCATCCTGCCTACGACACGAACGCGATGTCGAGCGTCCCCTCGGCGCGGGCGAGGTCGGGCTGGTCGCCCGGGGCGGGGGTCTGGTCGGGGAAGACGGGATACGCCCACGCCTCACCGGCCACGGCGAACAGCCCCTCTATCCCCGCTCCCGCGTTCATGGTGAGGAAGCGGGTGCTGCCGCCCTCCAGCGCGTAAGCGTGCACACATCCGGCGGGGATGTTCACGCAGTCTCCCGGGTAAGCCACCGTCCCGGCCCCGTCCAGCGTCACCCGCAGCCGCCCGTTGAGGACGTACAGCACCTCGTGCGTCGCCCGGTGGACGTGGGCGGGCATCCGGGCTCCCCGGGGTCCCTCGATCACGGCCATCCCGAGCGCGCCACCCGTCTGGGCGCCACCCGCGAGCACGGTGCAGACCTGCCCGAACATCACGTGCCGCGTGCCGCAGTCCGCCCTCAGGAAGTACGACTCCTCCCCCCCGGGAAGCGTTTCGCCCAGCTCGCCGCCCGTGGCGGGAAACGGCGACAGGTCGCGGCGGAAGGCCACGTCGTGCAGCTCCTGCGCGCGTCCCAGGCGCTCGAAGGGGGGCGGGGAGGTGTCCACCGGGGGAAAGGCCGGGCCGTGGTACGGATTGGAGGTGAAGACGAAGAACTCCTCCCAGCCGCCGGGGGTGATCACGCCCACCGTCTCGGTATAGTTCCCGAGGAACTGGTAGGCGTGCGCGGTGCCGGGCGCGACGTAGGCGAAATCTCCGGGATTGAGGACGCGGCTTTCCTGACCCGACCAGAGCTGCATCTGCCCCCGGGTGACGAAGAAGGTGTCGCGCGCCCCCCGGTGGCTGTGGAAGGGGATGGGCCTGTCCTTCGGGCCCAGGACCGCGACGACGGCGAGGGCCCCGCCCGACTGCGCCCCGCCCACGAGGATGCGGGTGGTCTGGCCCAGCAGCACGCCGGACGTGCCGCCCCCGGCTTCCAGAACGTAGGGCGTGGTCGTGGTGGGCAGGGCGGCGGACTCGGGAGAGGTGGAGGTCATGGGAGGCTCCTTGGGGGGCAGACGAGGGGTGGGATGACGTCGCCGTTGTGGGCTCAGGCCGGAACCCGGCCCCGCGCCCCGTTCAGCCGCTCGAAGAGCGCCAGCACGTCCGGGACGAGGGCCTTGTTCTCGACCGAAAAGCCCAGGATGACGGCCAGCGGGAGCTTGCGCAGCCCGCTCCCCGGTTTCAGGGCCCCGGCCAGCGGCGGGTGCTTCTCCCGGGCCAGCGCCAGAACGGCGTTCAGGGCCTCCTCGTCGTCCCACAGATCGACGAGCGGCAGGCCGAGCGTGAGGGTGGGAAGGGTCCGCTGGACCGGGCGGTACGGGCGCTCCCAGCGGTGCTCGCCGGACAGGATTTCCAGCGGCGTGTCCTCCTCGCCCGGCAGGATCACGGTGGCCGACGTATTGGGCGGGACCACGACCTGCACCTCGATCTGCCCGTCCCGGATGACCCACGCCGCGCTCGCCTCCCCGTAGGGGGTGACGTGCCGCGCCGAGGCGAAGGTGAGGCCCCCTCCTGGAATGGGCTGAATCTTCAGGCGGCGGTAACCCGGTTCAGCAGGAGCGAGGCCCGCGACGGTGCGGTGCAGCCAGTCCGCCACCGCCCCGAGGGCGTAGTGGTTGAACGACGTCATCTCGCCGGGGTTGATCGAGCCGTCGGGCAGCATGGAATCCCAGCGTTCCCAGACCGTCGTCGCGCCCATCGTGACGGGGTAGAGCCAGGAAGGACACTCGCGCTGTATCAGCAGGCGGTAGGCCGCGTCCGCCCGGCCCGCCCCCGTCAGCGCGTCGCAGATCAGGGGCGTGCCGACGAAGCCCGTGAGGATGCGGTACCCGCCGTCCCGGACGAGTTTGGCGAGGCGTTCCCCGGCCTGAACACGCTGCGCCTCGCCCGACAGCAGGTCAAAGGAGAGGGCCAGGGTATAGGCCGTCACCGCGTCGCTCATCATCCGCCCGTCGGGCGTGACGTACCGCCGCGCGAAGGCCGCGCGCACCTCGGCGGCGAGGGAGGCGTAGTGCTTCGCTCGGTCCTCGTATCCGAGCACCGCCGCCGCCTGCGCCACGAACTGGGCTGACCGCGCAAAGTACGCCGTGGCGACGATCTCGGCATCCGTCTTGGCCGCGCCGGGCTGGTCGGGCGGCGCGGTGGGGTCCAGCCAGTCGCCGAACTGGAAGCCCTGGTCCCACACCCGGGCGGGGCCGCAATGACGGTCGAGAAAGTCCACCCAGGCGCACATGCTGCCGAACTGCCGCGTCAGCACGTCCTTGTCGCCGTACCGCTCGTACAGCACCCAGGGTACGATCACGGCGGCGTCCGTCCACGCGGCGGCAGGAGCCATCGACCGCTCGCCCTGAACGTTCGGCACGATGAAGGGGGGGACGCCCTCCTCGTTCTGCTCGGCGGCCACATCCCCCAGCCAGGAGGAGAGGAAGCCGTTGACGTCGTAGAGGAAGGAGGCGGTGGGCGCGAACACCTGAATATCCCCCGTCCACCCCAGCCGCTCGTCGCGCTGCGGGCAGTCGCTCGGGATGTCGAGGAAGTTCCCCCGCATTCCCCACACCACGTTCTGATGCAGCTTGTTGACGAGGGGATCGGAGCACTCGAACCAGCCGGTGCGCTCCAGGTCGGAATGGACGACGACCGCCTCCAGATCATCCAGGCCGGGTTCACCCGGCCAGCCCCCGACCTCGGCGTAGCGGAAGCCGTGGAAGGTGAATCTCGGCTCCCAGGTCTCCGGCGCTCCGCCTTTCAGGGTGTAGCGGTCGGTGGCCTGCGCGGTCCGGAGGGGACGGGTGCCGAGTTCGCCGTGCTCCAGAACCTCGGCGTGACGGAGGGTGACGGTCCGGCCCGCCTCGCCCCGCACGGTGAGGCGGACCCAGCCGACGAGGTTCTGCCCGAAGTCCACCAGGGTCTTGCCGGAAGGGGACTGGAAGATGGACACGGGCCGGACCGTCTCCATGCGCCGCACGGGCGGACCTTCGGGCGCGACGAGCGTGGTCAGGTCACGCTCGACGATTCGGACCGCCCGCCACCCCGCGTCGTCGAACCCGGCTTCCGCCCATCCCGGTTGTTCGAGCCGCGCGTCGTAGGACTCGCCGTCGTACAGCTCCGACGCCAGGATCGGCCCGGGGGACGCCCGCCAATCCCCGTCCGTGACCACGCGCTCGACCGTGCCGTCGACGTACCGGAGTTCCAGTTGCGCGAGCAGGGCGAGGTGCTCGCCGTAGACGTTGCGTCGCCCCCCCGAGAAGCCGAGCCGCCCGCGATACCAGCCGTTCCCCAGCATCACGCCGAGGGCGTTGCGGCCCTCTCGCAGCCGCCCCGTCAGGTCGAAGGTCTGGTAGCGGAGGCGGTGGTCGTAACTCGTCCAGCCGGGCGCGAGCACGTGATCGCCGACCCGCTCGCCGTTGAGTTGCGCCTCGTACACGCCGAGCGCGGTGACGTACAGGCGGGCGGAGGTGAGCCCGGAACGCACGTCGAATTCCCGGCGCAGGAGGGGGGCGGGCCCCTCGGAGAACTCGGGAGCCACGAAACGGGCCGTCCAGTCCTCCGGCTGCAACAGTCCGGCCTCCACGTCCAGCGTCGCACTCCAGCCCGTCGGCGCATCCTCTGCATTCCAGGCCCGCACCCGCACCTCCACCCGCTCGCGGGAGGCCAGGGGGGCGAAGGGCCAGGGGACGAGCACGAAGTCGGACGACGAGATGCGCCCGGTGGTGCGGGTGCCCGAGGCATCCCGGCACTCGATCTCGTACCCGGACTGCATCCAGCCCGCAGAGGCGGACGCGACCCGCCAGGAGAGAAGGGGGGTGGGCGAGGCCACACCCAGGGCATCGTCACGCCGTCCCGCCCGCAGGTGGGTGATGGCGGCGGTGCCGGGGCCGGTCTGTTCGGCGGATGAGGCGGCCCGGGTCATCTGCGGACTTCCTCTCTCCCCGCGAGGTCCCGAAGCCTCTGCACCGGTCGCAGCGCCGACGAGGCGTCCACCGGACTCACCCCCAGGAACGGCTGCTGCCCCGTCAGGGCGCGCACCACCGCCTCCTGCACCGGCAGCACCGGCGAGTAGGCGTTGACGAGCGTCGGGCAGCGCGGCGCCTCGTGCGCGTAGTACGGCGTGCCAAGCGAGATGATCGCCGTCGGCAGCACGTCCCAGAACCGTTCCATCGCCCGGAAGGGATTGCCGTGCAGCTCCACCCAGTCCAGCCGAAGGTCCGGGGTGACCATCAGCGCCTCCTCGGCCACCACGTACAGCAGGGCGTCGTAGAGGTCGGAGCTGACCTGCGCCTGCGGCGTGTAGAGCATGACCTCGAAGCCCGCCTGTTCCAACAGGTCGGGGATGCGCAGGTCGGCGAGGGGGAACCCCAGGCCGTTCCTGCGCTGGGGCTGGCGGATGACGAGCAGGCGGCGGTGCCTTGAGGGGTCGAGCGGCAGGAGCTGTTGAGTATCGCGGACCAGCGTCACGGCCTGCCGGGCGCACTCCTCCGCCCAGGCGAGATGCTCCGGGGCACGGAGGGTGTCGGCACCCGGCAGGGCGGTGCTCTGGTGTAACCCCAGCGACGCCTTGAGGGCCAGTACGCGCGTGACCGCCTCCTCCACCCGCGCCTCGCCCAGCCGCCCGTCCCGCACGCCCCGGCGCAGGGCCTCCAGGTCGCGCTCCACGTCGGTGGGAAAGAGCAGGATGTCGCAGCCCGCCGCGATGACCCGGGGCACGAGGTCCCTCCGCGGTCCCTGCGAGGTGAAGCCGCCCATCTCGGTCGCGTCCGAGATCACCACGCCGTTGAAGCCCAGTTCGTCCCGCAGCAGCGTGATTGTCAGCAGCGGGGAGAGGGTGGCGGGCAGGTCGGCCTCGTCGGGCCTTCCCCGCGCGTGGGCGTAGGCGGGCAGGGTGATGTGGCCGGGCATGACCGTCTTCACGCCCGCCGCGATCAGGCGGCGGTAGATCGCCCCGTAGCTCGCCTCCCAACCCGGCAGGTCGAGCGTGTTCTCGGTCGTGACGAGGTGCTGGTTGCGGTCGTCCACCCCGTCGCCCGGCCAGTGCTTGGCGCAGGCGGCCACCCCCTCGGCCTGGAAGGCCTGGATCGCCGCCTCGCAGAACGCCGTCACCCGCTCCCGGTCGCTGCCGAACGAGCGGGTGTTCACGATGGGATTGCGCGGGTTGAGGTCGAGGTCGGCGACCGGCGAGAACGTGCAGTTGAAGCCGACGGCGCGCCCCTCGCGGCCCATCACCTGCCCGAACCGCCGCGCGAACACCGGGGTGTCCGTCGCCGCCACCGCCATCTGGTTGGGGTAGGGGGTGCCCGCCGCCCCGCCGACCGAGGCGAGTTCCCCACCTTCGAGGTCCGTGCAGAGCAGCAACGGCACGCGGCTGCGCCCTTGCAGGTACTCCGCCGAGTCGCGCAGGGCCCCCGGGTCGAGGGTGGCGAACCGCGACACCCCGCCCACGCCCAGGGCCAGGAAGCGGTCGAGTTGGGCGCGGTCCAGCCTCAGGCTGATGGGGACGAGCAGTTGCGCGAGCTTCTCGTCGAGGCTCAGCGAGTCGCGGGTACGCGCCACCCAGGCCTGCGCCTCGTCGTCGAGGAAGAAGGGGGATGCGTTCAGATCGGGAAGCGTCATGGGATGACCTCGGAGAAGTGGAACACGGAGAGGGGGCATCAGCAGCGTCGTCCGCCCGGGCTACGACATCGGGTCCGCCGTCCGGGACGCCACCACCTGGCGCCTGTCGGGGAGTACGGCGGTGAAGGTAGAGGTGCCGCTGCCGACGGTCACCCGAACCTCGCCCTCCTGCGTCTCGACCGCGAGGACGCCCTCACCGTCGGTCAGCTCGCCGCCGTCCAGCCTCACCCGCTCGGCGGGGCCGGGCAGGTGGACGGTGGCGCGGGTGCCCGCGGGGACGGTCACGCATAGCGTCACCCGGTCGCCGTCCCGGGACCACTGGACCGCCGCCGGGCCGTACACGGTGTCGTGGGCCGTCCGCGCGGAGGTCAGCCCGCAGCCGAAGTCGGGCCGCACCGCGAAGTGCCGGTAGCCCGGCTCCAGCCGCTGAAGGCCGCCCAGCGTGCGGTACATCCAGTCGCCCACGCAGCCGAAGGCGTAATGGTTGTACGACCCGGCGTTCACCCCCCCGTCCGGCGTGATCGCCCGCCACGACTCCCAGATCGTCGTCGCGCCGCGCTCCACCTCGTAGAGCCAGGACGGGCATCCGGTCTGGAACAGCAGCCGGTACGCCACATCCGCGCGACCGTGGTTGGACAGAACGTCGAGGAGGAAGGGCACGGACGCGAAGCCGGTGTCGAGCCGGTCGCCGTTCGCCTCGATGAGCCCGACGAGCTGGCCGAGCACCTGCGGGCAGCGCTCCTCGGGAACCATATTCAGGTGCAGTGCCAGCACGTAGACGCCCTGGAAGTGCGCCCTCAGCCGCCCGTCCTCCGACAGGTACTCTTCTGCAAAGGCCCGGCGAACCCGGCAGTTGAGTTCGGCGTACCGCTCGGCGTCCTCTTCCTTCCCGAGGACCCCCGCGACCTGGGCCAGGAGCCCAGCCGAATAGGCGTAGAAACAGGTGGCGACGAGTTCCTTGGTGGCGAAGGCGCCCTCTCCCGGATTCGGGATGCTGGGAATGAGCCAGTCCCCGAAGTGAAAGCCGGTGTTCCACAGGTACCGCTGCCGTTCCCGCTCGGCGGGGCTGAGTCCTTCGGCGGTGACGCCCTCCGGCAGCCCGTTCGCCGCCTCCCGCTCGATGTACGCCAGCCACCGCTGCATGGTGGGGTAGTTCTCGGCCAGCACGCCCTCGTCCGCGTAATCCTGGTACAGCACCCAAGGCACGATGATGCAGGCGTCGCCCCAGCCCGCCGAGGAGCGCCCACCGAAGGGGTCCTGCATCCGGGGCGTGGTCGGGACGAAGTGCGGAATCTGGCCGTCGGGCAACTGCTCACGTTGCACGTTGCGGAGCCAGCGGGTCAGGAACGCCTGGGCCCCCATGTTGAACACGGCGGTGGGGGCGAAGGCCTGAATGTCGCCCGTCCAGCCCGTCCGCTCGCGCTGCGGGCAGTCGGTGGGGATGCTCAGGAAGTTCCCCCGCTGGCTCCACACGATGTTCGACTGGAGCTGGTTGAGGCGCGGGTCGCTCGTCTCGAACGTTCCGGCGGGCGGGAGGTCGGACGCGAGGACGACGGCGGTGAAGTCTTCTGGACACACCTCGCCCGGAGACCCCATGACCTTCACGTACCGGAAGCCGTGGAAGGTGAAGGTCGGCTCGTAGGTCTCCTCCTCCGCCCCCCGCAGCACGTACACGTCCGTCTGGTCCTTGTTGCGCCAGGTGATGTTCTGGAAGAAATTGCCGTGCTCGTCCAGAACCTCGCCGTGTTGCAGGAACACTTCCGTTCCGGCGGGTCCGCGAGCCGTCATCCGCACCCGGCCCGCGATCACCTGCCCGAAGTCCACCACGGTCTCCCCTGCCGGAGTGGTCAGGACTTGCACGGCGGGGAGCGTCATCACCGCGCGCACCGGCTCCCCATATTGCGGAACGAGGTTGCCGTACCCGTGGTCCGCGAGCGTGACGGGGGACCAGGCGGAGTCGTCGAACCCCGGCGCGCTCCACCCCGGCTGCTCCCGGCGCGCGTCGTAGCGTTCCCCGATGAACAGGTCGCTGTAGACGAAGGGGCCTTCCAGCGAGGACCGCATGTCCCCGTCCGAGGTGACGGTCAGCCGCGTGCCGTCCTCCAGCTCCAATTCCAGTTGGAACAGCACGGCGAGGCGGTCGCCGAAGTTGAGGCTGTCCCCCGTCGCGCTCGTTCGCCCCGCATACCAGCCGTCGGCCAGGGTGATCCCGAGGGCGTTCTCGCCGACCCGCACCTGCCCCGTCACGTCGTAGGGCTGGACCATCAGGTATTGCGGGTACGACGTGTTCTCCGGGGTCAGCTCGCGGTCGCCGACCCGCTCCCCGTTGAGGTGCAGGGTGTAGAGGCCGTGGGCGGTGGCGTACAGCCTGGCCCTCCCGACCGGACCGGGGACCTCGAAGGTCTTGCGCAGCCGTGGGCAGGGATGCAGCGTCTCGGGGAGTGCCCGCATCTCCTCCAGCGTGCGCGGCTTCATCCCCATCGCCGCGAAGAAGCCCACGGGCGGTTCCGGCGTGACGGGTTCCTGCCGGGGTTCGACCCACCGGGCCTGCCAGTCCTCCGCGTTCAGGAGGCCCATTTCCCAGAAACCGGGTTCGCTCCAGTCGCTCGTGTCTCCGTTCTCATCCCAGACCCGGACCTTCCAGACGTACCGCTGCCGGGATTCCAGCGGCGGGCCGTCATACCGGACGTGCGCCGACTGCGCCGAGGCGACGCGGCCCGTGTTCCAGAGAGCTTTTTCTGGTGTCAGGTCCGCCTCGTCCTCCGCGACGAACACCTCGTACGCGGTCTGCGTCACGCCCCGCCGGTCGGCCCGGAGCACCCAGCTCAGGCGCGGCCGACGTTCCCCCAACCCCAGGGGCCCGGCCAGGGACTCGCAGCGCAGCCCCGCGGGGGTCACGCTCATCCCTTGACCGCCCCGCCCAGCACGGCGGAGGTGAACAGGCGGCGGGCGAACACGAAGAGCAGCAGCACCGGCAGCGTCGTGAGGGCCAGGCCCAGCATCAGCGCCCCGTAGTCGATGGAGGCCGCCGCCGAAAAGGTGTTCATGAACAGGGGCAGCGTGTAGCTCTCCGGGGTGTTCAGCACGATCAGGGGCCAGAAGTACGAGTTCCACTGGAAGAGGAACACGAACACCGCCAGCGACGCCAGCGTGGGCCGCACGGCGGGCAGCGCGATGTGCCAGAACACCTCCCACTCGTTCGCGCCGTCGATCCGCCCCGCCTCGGCGAGTTCCTGCGGGAAGCTCAGGAAGCCCTGCCGCATGTAGAAGAGCGCGAACGGCGAGGCGACCGCCGGGAGAATGACCGCCCAGTACGTTCCCAGCAGGTTCAGCCCGACGAGCACCTTGTACACCGGGATGATCGTCGCCTGCGCGGGCACGAACAGCGTCAGCAGGATCAGCACGAACATCAGGTTGCCGAAGCGGGACCTGTACGCGGCCATCGCATATCCACCCAGCGCGCTGAGCAGCAATGTCAGGAGGGTCGTCACGACCGACAGCACGACGGAATTGAGGGCCGCGCGCAGGAAGCCGTTCTCGACCAGGGTGCGGAAGTTGGCCCCCAGCCTCGGCCCCAGGTCGAAGCGGGGCGGGATGGACAGCACCTCGCTCGCGCCGCGGGTCGCCCCCGCGAACATCCAGTAGAAGGGGAAGAAGGCGGCCAGCGCCCCCAGCAGGACCAGGATGAACAAAATCCACTGTCCAGGGCCGAAGCGGCGGGTCATGACAACCTCCGGTGGGTCGAAGACGAACCCGAGCAGACTCGCAGAGCTGCGAAGGAGAGAACGCCGGACGGCGGCGATGGAGAGACATCCCGGCGCTCCATCAGGGGTGTCCTGGAATCAGAGCCGTCCGGCATCAGGCGTTCCTCCGGCCCGCCAGGTACTGAACGGCGGCGATGAGCGCGGCGAGCAGCACGATCACCCAGGCGACGGCGCTGCCGTAGCTGTAGTCGAAGTTCTGGAAGGCGACCCGGTACAGGTACACGCCCAGCGTCAGCGTGCCGTTGGCAGGGCCGCCGCCCGTCAGGACGAACACCTCGTCGAAGAGATTGATCGTGGCGAGCGAGGACATGATGACCGTGAACAGCAGCACGGGCCGGATGGACGGCAGCGTGATGCGCGTAAAGGTCTGCCAGGGGTTCGCCCCGTCGAGTTCGGCCGCCTCGTACAGCTCCCTCGGCACGTTCTGGAGCGCGGTGAGGTAGATCAGCACGTTGAAGCCCAGCGACCGCCAGATCACGAGGAGGCTGATGGCGACCTTCGCCCACCACGGGTTGGAACTCCAGGGCACGCCTTTCAACCCCATGCCCGTCAAGGCGTAGTTGATGACCCCCAGGTCCTCGTTCAGCAGCGTGCGGAAGAGGATGCCCGCGGTCGCCAGCCCCATCACGGTGGGCAGGAAGTACACGTTCTGGAAGAGGCCGCGCAGCGGGAAGCGCGGGCTGTTGAGCAAAAAGGCGACGCCCAGCGCGAGAAACAGCATCAGCGGCACCTGCACCACGAAGAAGATGGCGGTGTTCAGCGCCGCGGTGCGGAACACCTCGTCCCCGAGGAGCCGCCGGTACTGCGCCGCGCCCGCGTACTGGTCCACCCCGTCGAGGTTGCGCTGGAAGGACAGCAGCAGCGACCCCGCGATGGGGTACAGCGTGAAGACGAGCAGCGGCACGGCCACCGGGAGCAAGAAGAGCACCGGGGCGAGGTTCGTTCGTCTCCGGCGGCGCAAGGGGACGGGAGGGGTAGTGGACGTGGCGGTGCGGGTCATAGCGGGCTCCTGGGGCGGGGGCACGCCCCCAAGCGCGGGGAGGCTACCTGGCGACGCTGCGGCCCGTCTGGTTGGCGAGGTCGCGCTCGGCCTTGCTCAGGGCGGCGGGGATGGCCGTGCCGTTGAGGATGGAGCCGGTCGCCGCGATGACGGCCTGGCGCGCCGCCTCGGCGTCACTGGTGTAGCGCTGGTAGGGCACGTTCTTCACGCCCAGGATGAAGGGCGACGCCCAGTTGGGGGAGGCGAAGTACGGGTTGCGGAGGTTAACCTTGTCGCTGCCGGGCAGGTAGGCATTGATCTTGCCGACCTTCTCGCCGCGCAGTTGGGCGCCGCTCGTCGCGTACCACTCGGCGAAGGCCTGGGCGGCGGCCTGGTTCTTGCTCCCCTTCGTGACGACGATGTAGGTCGTGCCCCGGTCCACGCTCTGGGGCTTCCCGAAGCCGGGCAGGGGCGCGGTGGCCCACAGGCCCTTTTGCCCGGGCGCGATCAGGGGCAGCACGTCGGCCCAGAAATCCGGGAGGGCGAAGGTCGCCAGCCGGTTGGCGTTCAACGCGCCGATCATCGTGTCCACGCTCGTCGCGTTGAGGATGAGGCCGCCGTCCCACATCCGCTTGAGGGTGGTGAAGGCCTTTTGCGCCCCGGGCGTGTTGATGGCGATGTCGCCGTTCGCGTCGAAGTAGTAGCCCCCGGTCGCCTGCTGGAACAGCACGTTGGACAGCTCGTCGTCCCCGAAGGCGTTCCAGTGGATCAGCTTCACGCCGGGGTTGGCGGCCTGCACCTTCGCCCCGGCGGCGATGAAGTCGTCCCAGGTCCGGATGGACGAGACGTTGACGCCCGCTTTCTTGAACATGTCGGTGCGGTACCACAGCGCGTTGGCGCCGTTGACGACCGGCAGGCCGTAGACCTTCCCGTTGACGGTGCCCTCCCGCACGTACGCGGCGGGAAAGCCGCCCTGGTACTTCTTCGCCCAGGGGGTGAGGTCGGTCAGGTAGTTCGGGAAGCGCCGCGCCAGGAATTCCAGGTCCCGCGCGTCCACGTTCATCACGTCCGCCGGGGTCTGGTTGGCCGAGGCGAGGGTGGTGATCTTGGTGCGCAGGTCGCCCAGCGGCACGGCGAGCACCGTGAGCTTGACGTTAGGGTACACCTTCTGGAAAGAGGGCACGAGCGGCCTGGCGAGGTCGGGCGCGTTCGTCAGCCACGTGAGGGTGCCGGAGACCGCCGGGTTGCCCTTCGCGGGGTCGGTGCGGGGCGTGCCCTGGGCGGCGGCGGGTCCGGCGAGCAGGGCGGTCAGGGTAAGGCAGGGCACGAGACGCTTCATGGGTCCTCCTGGCACGGGGGCGCCGCAGAGAAACGGCGGCTTCTCCGGCGCAGGTGCTGTGGGTTGACGTGTTCTGTGTCTCCACTGTGCGCCACCCCCGAGGAGCGATCAATCCCTTTGTTTCATATACTGAAACGGCGGTCAGGGCACGGGGGTCCACATGCTGGGAACGCTGGAGAAGGCGGGTCAGGTTCTCGACCTGTACTCGGACGAGCGGCCGGAGTGGGGCGTCACGCAGGTGGCCGCCGCGCTGGGAATTCCCAAGCCCAGCGCGCACCACCTGCTCGTCTCGCTCGCCGGGATCGGTCTGCTGCGCCGGATGCGGGGCGGACGCTACCGGCTGGGCTTCAAGGCCCTCGCCCTCGCCCGGCTGCTGCTGCGGACCACGCCCTGGCGGGAGGCGGCCGAGCGGGAGATGCCCGCGCTCGTCGCGGAATTCGGCGAGACGGTGACCCTGGCCGCCCTGGACGGCCCGCGGCTGGTCTGTGTGGCGCGGCTGGCGGGCACCCTGCCGGACAGTCTCCGCCTCTCGGACTCGGAGGTCGGCGGCGCCGTCGTCCAGCCCCACTGCACGTCGAACGGCAAGGTGCTGATGGCCTTCAGCTCGGGCGAACGTGCACAACGGGTCCTTCAGGATCAGGAGCTGACCCGCTTCACCGAGAACACCATCGTGACGCCCGACGAACTGGCGTCCGAACTGGAGCGTGTGCGGTCGCAGGGCTTTGCCTACGATGTCGGCGAGTTCCGGGAGGGCGTCTGCTCGGTCGGCGCGCCCATCCGCAACCATCTGGGCGAGGTGGTGGCCTCCCTGAGCCTGGGGGCCTCTGTCGGCCGCTTCTACGGGCGCAAGGCGATCTACCGGACGGCGGTGATCCGCGTCACCGAACGCATCTCCATCCGCATCGGCTACAACCCGACGCCGCTGGGATGAGGGTGGGGTCAGCTCGTCCTCCTCCTGGCAGGCTCACCTGTTCTCCCCGCCCTGCCGGTGCGCGGCCCAGCGTTCGCGCAGCGTCTCGAAGTTCTGCTCCAGCCTCTGCGCGCGGGTCACGTACTGCCCGGTGCGCCCGGTGGCGATGGAGTCACCCAGCTCGCTCGTCGCCGTCAGGGTGCAGTCGAGGCGGCGGCCCTCCACCTTCTCCACGGTGGCGACGATCCGCACCCGCATCCCCGGGAGGGCGGAGGCGCGGTGCTCGACGCTCACGAAGGTCCCGACGCCCTCCTCCCCCTCCTCGCGAAAGGGCAGCAGGAGGTTGCGGCCCGCCTCCTCGAAGTGCCGGGCGATCCAGTAGGTCGCGTACACGGGATGACCGGGGCCATGCCCGAGTTCCTGAAAGTGAACCGTCATCTCGTCGGTGACGGTGATGGTCAGTTCGGCGCTGTGTCCGTCCGGGATAGGAAGCATCCTCCATACTCCATCACACGGCGGAGGCCGAGCGCCACGCGGCGGGCGGCGGGGCGGTCGTGCGACTCCATCGACGTGAAGGGCGGGGAGGGCGCGTTCCACCCCGTCACCCGGACGATGGGCGCGTGCAGGGACGGGAGGACGGCCCGGCGCAGGCGCTGATGCTGCCAGGGTCCGCGTGCAGCCGGAACGCACCTTCGGGGCGGTGCGGGGACCCAGCCCGTGGCTCCCCGCCCTAGACTGCGCGCATGACCCAATCCAGCCTTCAGGATGAACTCGTCGCCCTGCGCGCCGCCCTTCCCACGCCCGGGGCGGTGGCCGCCGAGCTGGACCGCGAACTGACGGCCTTTGCGGACATGATGCGCGCCGCCGAGCCCCGCTGGCACACCCCCATGCCCGGGCGCACCTGGACGCCCGCCCAGGAGGCCGAGCACACCGTCCTCGTCAACGAGGGCACCGCCCGCGTGGTGCGGCTGCTCGGGTCGGACCGGCCCCTGCGCGAGACGCCCCGGCAGGAGGGCCGCACGGAGAACGGGCGCCGCCTCGCTCCCCAGGGAACCGAGCCCGGACCGGGAGAAGACCTCGCCCCCCTGCTCGCCCGCAACGAGGCCACCCGGCCCCTGCTCGCCGGGGTGCGCGCCGCGCCGGACCCAGAGCGGACGTTTCCCCATCCCTTCCTGGGGATGCTGGACGCGCTCGACTGGCTGCGGATGGCCGCCGCGCAGACCCGCCACCACCGCGCGACGATGCGAGCGGGCCTGGACCGGCTCGGCGCCCGGGACCGCGCGGCAGAGTGAGCGCTGGGGCGAGGACGGCTTTCGGGGCAGGGACCAGAGGACAGGTGATGCCCCAAGGGGTGCGGCCGGGTCATGCGGCGGGCCGAGAGCCCCTTACCGTCTATCCTGCCCGGCGTGAGGCAGCTCGGCCCGCTCCTGAGGCTGTCCCTGCGGGGGCTGCTCGTCCGGCGCACGCGCTCGCTGCTCACGGCGCTGAGTGTGGGGGTCGCCACGGCGGGCCTGACGGTCTTCCTCTCCCTCGGCGCGGGGTTGCGGCAGGCGGTGGGGGCAGCCTCGTGCTCCTGAGTTCGGGCAGCACCGGACCCCCCAAGGCCGTGCGGCGCGAGGTGAGCCCCGCTCCGCTGTTGCCCACCCTCACCGCCCTGCTGAACGGACCGGAGTTGCGCGCCCGCGCCCCGACCCTGCTGACGATCCCGCTCTTCCACGGCCACGGGCTGATGACGCTGGGGCTTTGCCTGGCGATGGGGGCGCCGCTGCACCTCTTCGCGCGGGGCACCCCGGAGCTGTACTGGCAAGCCCTGACGGAGAGGGACATCGAGGTGCTCGTCCTCGTGCCCACCGTGCTCTACCGCCTGCTGGAGACCCCTTCCCCGGGCCGGGCGGGGCGGCTGCGGACCATCGTGTGCGGGTCGGCCCCGCTGGGTGCCGGCCTCGCCACGCGGGCCCTCTCGCGCTTCGGGCCGTTGCTCTCCAATCTCTACGGCGGGAGCGAGTTCGGGCTGGTGTCCCTGGCGACGCCCGGGCACCTCCTCGCCGCGCCGGACAGCGTGGGGAGCGTCCTGCCCGGCGTGCGGGTCTCGGTCCGCCGCGCGGACGGCACGCCCGCCCCGTTCGGCGAGGTGGTCGTGCGGGGCAGCATGGCGACGGGCAGGCCGGGCTCCGGACAGGGAACGGGCGACCTGGGCCGCCTGACCCCCTCGGGGCGGCTGACGCTCGCCGGGCGGCTCGACGACCTGCTGATCATCGGGGGCGAGAACGTCTCGCCGGAGGCGGTCGAGGCCCGCATCGCGGAGCTGGGCTATGTGCGGGAGTGCGCCGTGGTCGGCGTCCCGAGCGAGGAGTACGGGCAGGCCCTCGCCGTCCTGATCGTCTTGCACGGCGGGCAGGGCGGCGTGACGCGGGAACGGGTCGAACTCGACCTCCGGTCCCGCCTGCCCCGGATGTTGCGGCCCGCGAGGGTCACCTTCGTGGAAGAATTGCCCAGGAATGCCCTGGGAAAACTGGTCCGCAGACGGCTCACGGTGGACGGCGACGTGGAGGAGGGTGGGCGTGCCGCTGGCGCTGGCCCTGCTGCCGGGGACGGCTGACGCCCAGCGCCCGTACGTGCGCGAGGTCCACGACATGACAGGCCTGAGCGTCACGGTCAAGCAGGTGCGGTGTCAGGCGGACGGCCAGCCGCAGACGTGGGCGGACGTCTCGCGGGTGCGGCAGGGGGGGCTCTACCGGATCGGGCGCGTGGCATACAACGACGGCGCCAGGGCGGTCCTCGACCACGGCCAGGCCTTCCCCGTCACCCGCCGCGCCTACGAGCGGTACGTGCTGGGCGGGGAGGCCTTCAACGAGTGGGGCAGAACGCCCTGCTGGGCCTGTGGCGGACGCTGGGGATGCGCTTTCGCCTGGGCGGCGCCGAGTACCGCTGCCGGGTGGACTGAGCCCCGGGGCGCGTCCGGCCACTGGGGACGGGCCGCCTGACGGGGGCAGGACCTTCCCCCGCCAGGGTCAGGCCCTTTCCAGGACGAGGGGGCGGAGCCGGGCCTCGATCTCCGCGCGGCGCGGTTCGAGGAGGGGCGGCAGGGCGAGGCGCTCCCCCAGCGTTTCCAGATGTTCGTCGGTGGTGAAGCCGGGGCCGTCGGTGGCGAGTTCAATCACCAGACCATTCGGATCGCGGACGTAGACCGACTGGAAGTAGTGGCGGTCCACCGGCCCGCTGTTCGGATACCCCGCCTCCTCCAGGTGGGCGAGCCAGCCGCGCAACTCCGCCTCGTCCCGCACCCGCAGGGCGACGTGGTGGACGCCCCCCGCGCCGGGGCGGTGCCGGGGCAGGTCGTCCCGCCCGGTGACGTGCAAGTCGGCGTGCGGCCCGCCCTCCCCCATCCGGAAGACGTGGGTGGTGAACTCTCCCGTGGGGTACGTCCGCACCTCCCGCAGATTCAGGCCGCGCTCGAACAAGGCGCGGGTGGGCGCGAGGTCCGCCACCGTGAAGCCGCTGTAGCCCAGGCCCTGGGGCTGGAAGGCGGCGGGCACGTCCGTGAGCGGGTTGACCACGCCGCGCGGGCCCTCGCCCCCGTCGTCGATCAGGGAGAGCAGGGTGCCGTCGGGGTCCTCGAAGTCGAGGTGCAGGCGCCCGTCGCGGGGTACGGGGCCGCCGTGCGGGACGCCCCCGCGGGTCAGGCGATCCGCCCAGAAGGTCAGGGCCTCCGGGCCCGTCACGCGCAGGGTGGTGCGGGTGACGCTGTTCACGCCGCGGTGTTCACGCGCCGCGCGGGGGAAGTCGAAGAAGGTCACCTCCGTACCCGGGCTGCCCGCCCCGTCCGCGTAGAAGAGGTGGTACATGCGCGGGTCGTCCTGGTTGACGGTCCTCTTGACCAGGCGCAGGCCCAGCACGCGGGTGTAGAAGGCGTGGCCCCGCTCGGCCCGCGCCGTGAGAGCGCTGACGTGGTGAAGGCCGCTGAAGGGTGGAGGGGGCGCGGTCATGGGGCAAGGCTCCCGGGGGTCAGTTCGCTCCGGCCCGCCTGAGGAAAGCGTCGTAGGCGGAGATGAAGGGGCCGGGCTGCTCGAAGTACGCGAGGGCGCCCGTCTCGAAGCGGTCGAACGTCCAGTTGGGCCGCCTCTCCACGTTGCTCAGGTCGCCGAAGTCGGTGAAGCGGTCGCGCGTCCCGTAGGCCAGCCACACCGGCACCGTGAGCGCCTCGTACACCCGGTCGATGTCCGCGCTGAAGAGAAGGCCGCCGATAAAGGAGAAGGGCGCGTGGCGGGCGCCGGGCACGTGGGAGGTGGGGTAGTCGTAGCGCAGCAGCCCCTCGTCGACCGCCGCGGACGAGCCGAAGGTCAACCGCAGGAAGTAGCGCAGGCTGGGCGCGCTCGCCAGGGCGTCGTAGAAGGGCTGCGCCCAGAGGGGATTCTCGAAGGCGCGCTTGACGCCGGGGCGCCCCCGGGTGCTGCCGAACCCGCCGTAGAACTGCTCGTTCTTGCCGAAGCCGGTGGGCGTCACCAGCGTGACCGAGCGGAAGCGCTCCCGGCGCTCGGTCGCGGCGCGGGCCAGGAACTCGCCGCCCAGCGAGAGGGCCAGGGCGTCCACACGCTCCTCCCCGCTCTCCAGGGCGATCTCGTCGAGCACGTCGTGGAGGGCGTCGGTCATCAAACGGGGGGTATAGTCGCGGTCGCTGCGCCGGGAGAAGCCGAAGCCGGGGAGGTCGAGGGCGTACACCCGGCGGGAGGCGCGGTAGTGCTCGAACAGGGGCCGGACCTCGTAGGCGCTCGCGGCGGCGTTCACGCTGTGGACGAGCAGTAGGGGGGCACCGGACCCGGCCACGTACACGTTGACGGGTCCCGCGCGGCCGTCGAGGGTGCGCCGCTCGGCGTCCAGGGCGGGCGGCGGCGTCAGGTCGTGGGGAATGCGCAGGCGGCTGTAGAGGGTCCAGCCCAGCCACGCGACCAGGGGCAGGGCGGCCAGCCCGAGGGTCCGGCCCAGGGCCGCGGCGCGTCCGCGCTCCGTCTGGTGTGAGGTCATGGCCCAGCCTAAGCGAGGAAGTTGCCGGAAGGACATGTGGGGCGCGAAAGCGGCTTGGGGAGAAGTTCACACCCATGCCGGGGCCGATCTTCGGGAGCGCCGAACAATTCCCCCCGGCGGGAACGCTAGCCTGGGGGGATGAAGCTGACCCGCAGGGCCTTTCTGACCGGGACGCTCGGTCTCGCGGCGGTGGGGACGGCGGGGGCCCAGGGCGCCGACCGGGCGCGGCTCCGGCACCAGTCGGCGGCGCTGCCCGGCCTCACCCGCCCGCTGCGGGTGGCCCAGCTCACCGACTTGCACTACGGCCTCTACATCACGGCGGCCTCGGTGCGGGCGTGGGTGGACCTGACCTTGCAGGCCCGCCCGGACCTGATCGTGGTGACGGGCGACCTCCTCGACGCGGACGTGGCGAAAGACGCCGGGCCGCTCCTCGCGGAGTTGAGCCGACTGCGCGCGCCGCTGGGCGTCTGGGGCGTGTGGGGCAACCACGACTACGGCTCTTTCGGCCGGTACGCCCGGCTGGGCCACAGCCCGCGGCGCGAGAACTGGCGCGAGCGCCGCGAGGGCTTCGCGGGCGCCCTGGCCGACGGCGGCCTGCGGGTGCTGAACAACGAGGGCGTGCAGGTGCGGGGCGACCTCTACCTGGCGGGCGTGGACGACCTCATGCAGGGCGAGCCGGACCTGGGCGCGGCGCTCGCCGGGGCCGGGACGGGCGCCACGCTGCTGCTGAGCCACAACCCCGACCTGCTGCCCGAGGTGCCCCGGTCGGTGGGCCTGACCCTGTGCGGCCACACCCACGGCGGGCAGGTGCGCTTGCCGCTGATCGGTGCCGTCACGACCGCCTCGCGCTACGGCCAGCGGTTCGCGCAGGGGTGGGTGGAGGGACCGGCGCGCGGCTTCGTGTCGCGCGGGCTGGGCATGACCGCCGTGCCGCTGCGGCTGAACTGCCCGGCGGAGGTGGTCGTCTTCGACCTGCGGCCCGCGTAGGCTGCGGCCCCCTCACCTCTTTCCCGCGCTCGCCTCCACCAGGAAGGGCGGCAGGGTCACGCCTTCCGCCCGCGCCCAGAAGCCGCCGTACATCCGGCGGAACTCGCGGGTCACGGCGGGGTCACCCGTGGCGAGGCTGTACTCGGCGAGCCCCAGCGGGCCCTGGGTCCACGAGGAGTAGTGCAGGTTCATGGAGCCGACGACGAGCATCCGGCCGTCGATCAGCGTGGCCTTGGCGTGCAGCCGGGTGGGGAACCAGCGGGCCTGGAAGCGGGAGGCGGGGATGCCGCGCCGCCCCATCTCACGCCGCAGGTAGGCCAGCGCGATGCGGTTCTCGATGCCGCTCAGCTCCTCGGGCGAGGTCATCAGGCGGACGGTCACGCCGCGCTCCAGCGCTTCCAGCAGGGCCGTCATCCAGGGCAGGCGGTCGCGCTCGGTGCAGAGGGTGGGGTTGAGCAGGGCGACGATGCACCCCACGTTCATGCTGAAGTTGACATGCAGCAGGTCCACGTGTTCCCGCGCGGCGTCCAGCAGGGCGGCGACCGCCTCATCGGCCTCCGGGAAGCCCTCGCGGCGGTAGAGGCTGAAGACCCGCGCCCCCCCGTCCGGCACGGCCCGGCGCACGGCGGGGCGCCCCTCGCGCTGGCCGGGAGCACCCAACCGGCACCCGGCGCGCGGCGAGTCGGGGTCCGGCGCCCCGGGACACTCCACCCGCTTGCTGCGCGTCCAGAGGTCTTCGAAGACGTTCACGCCCGATTGCGCCACCGGGCCGCGCACCACGAGCGCGAGGTCGAAGAGACCCACCCCCTTCCCCGACGGGTGATCCACGGGATAGTGCCCGTAGCCGTAGTTGAAGCCCGCCGCCATGAGCGTCTCGCCGTCGATCACGAGCAGCTTGACGTGGCTGTGGGGAAAGGTCCCGGCGTAGTTGCCGAGCTGCACCCGCCAACCCGAGCGGGGGTCCGAGAGCGGCACGCCCGCCGCGAGCAGGTCACGCAGGGCGCCCCAGACCTCCGCTCCCCACTCGAAGGTGGAGACGACCGGGTAGTTCCCGAGGCTCAACCTCACGCTCAGGCCGTCCGGGTAGCGCCCGGGCTCGGCCTTCACCCGCGCGTACAGGCGGGCCAGCGCGTGGGCCAGGGTCTCGCCCGGGTCCTGCGGGCCCTCGTCCCACTCCATCGTGGTGAAGAGGACCTCGCGGCGGGCGGTCAGGACCAGCGAGGCCACGTCGTCGAAGCCGCTGGCGCGGGGGGACGTCTCCCCGACTTCCCCGGGCAGGCCGGGACCGGGCATCCGCAGCAGGGGGAAGACCGTGTGGCGGCACGAGAGGTCCGGTTCCCCCTCCCGCGTCGTGACGCGCCAGACGGCCCGTTCCAGCGGGTCGCGGGGCTCGGGGCAGGCGGGCGGGTCCAGAGGGCGGGCGGCGCGCGGCGGGCCGGGGTCCACCGGGCGGGTCGTCACGAAGTCGCCCAGGGTTCGGGTCAATCCCGCCCCCGCGCCGAGGAGGAGCAGGGCCAGGGTCGCCACCACGTTCACCTGCACCCGGCTGGCGGCCTGCACGGGCACCGCCCGCCCCCCGGGACGCCGATTCCGGGCCACCAGCCCGCCCAGCGCCGCGCGCACGCCCATCCCCCAGCTCAGGTGCACGGTCGCCACGAGGAGCGCCACCGTCAGCAGAAAGCCCCAGCCACCCCGGCTCACGTCGCTCAGGCCCAGGCGGGAGAAGACCAGCCCGCAGATCGCCCCGCCCAGCCCCGCGCCGAGCAGCCCCGCCACGGCGGGCCGCCAGACCTGCCCGGCGCGCACGGTGAGCAGGCCCAGCAGGCCGCCCGAGAGCAGCCCGTACAGCCCCGAGACCGCCGCGAGCAGCACGCCGAGGTGGAGCTCCGGGCCGAACGCCCCCTCGCGGTACACCGCCGTCCCCACCAGGAGCAGCAGCGCCGGGATCAGGAGCAGGCCGCCCGAGACCCCCAGCGTGACGCCCACCCGGTACGGCCCGGCGCGGGGCGGCACGCCGACGGCCGCGAGCGGCAGCGCGGGGGCACTCAGCGCCCCGATCAGCGCGAAGCCCGCCGTGACGCTCACGCTCGCCGCCAATGTCCCCACGTAGGCGCGCAAGAAGACCTGGGCCTGCGGCAACGCCTCCATCACCGGCCCGATCAGGAGCCGGGCGACCAGGGCCGTGAACGTCACCCCGACGAGCGCGGCGAAGAGCAGCACCCGGCGGGGGTGACGGACCCGCCCCCCCGGCCCGGCGGCCCGCCACACCAGCCGGACGGTCAGCACCACCCCGGCCAGCGCCGCGAGCGAGGCGAGCAGCAGCGTCCGGCGCGGGAGCCTCGCCCGGTCCCTGGCCGCCAGCCACACGAGCAGCGCCGTAAAGGCCGTTCCCCCCAGCGCCGCGAGCGTCGCCAGCCACAGCCGCCGGTGGGGGCGTCCCATATGGGGCCGATCATGCCACAGCCTTCTCCTGCCGGAGCCTCCCGGCGGTGGGCCCGGGGGCCGGTCGGCCTCTCACCCAGACGCCCGGGGGAGGAGGAACCGAAGACGCAACCCCGGCAGGACCCGGACGACTCCGGCCGGGTCAGGGTGGCCGACCTGGGGGGCGCGGCCCGTCGGGCTGTCCCCACTTCCCCGCTGTGGGTGGGGGACTTTCGGCGCCGTGGGTGCGCGCGTGCCCCCCGCCGCGCCGACCTCATTTCTCCTGTTTCTCTCTTCCCTCCGGCCCTCTTCTCTCCCCCTGTCCCCCGGGGGTCGGGTCCGCCAGCTCGCCGTGGATCAGGTCCTCGGTCTTCTGTTCCGACACGTCGGGTTGGCGGTCGAGGTAGAAGGTCTCGTAGACCGCCTTGATGATGATCAGGAAGGGCACGGTCAGAAAGGCGCCCACCAGCCCGAAGACGCTGCCGAAGAGCAGCACCCCCACGGTGATGGAGAAGGGATGCATGTTGGCGGCGCTGCCCATCAGGAAGGGCACGATCAGGTTCCCCTCGACCTGTTGCAGCACGACGGCGTAGATCGCCACGTAGAAGGCCAGTTGCGGATCGCCCAGCAGGGTAAAGAGGATGGGCGGAATGGCGGCGAGGACCGGGCCGATATTGGGAATGAGTTCCCCGAGCGCGCTGATGACCCCGAAGACCAGCCAGTTCTCGACGCCCAGCAGATACAGGCCGGCGGCCATGCCCACGCCGATGATCAGCATGACGAGCACCTGGGCCCGGCCCCAGGCTCCCATCTGACTCAGCACGGTCGCCAGCGCCTCCCGGGCCTGGGGGCGGTACCGCTGCGGGAGGGCGCCCAGCACGCCGTTGATCAGCGGCACCGGGCTGCTCAGCGCGAACAGCAGCGTGATAAAGGTGACCACCGCCAGGAACAGGAACGACGCCAGGGATCCCGTGACCGAGAGCAGCAGGGGAAACAGGTTGGACAGCCACCCCGCCGCCCGCCGGGCCAGAGAGGCCAGGTCGATCTGCTGCACCAGGGCGGCAAGCTGGGGCGTGCGGTCCAGCCACTCTTGCAGGTAAGCCTCCAGTTGTGCGGCGTCGCTGGGCAGGCCCTGGAGCAGGTTGGCGAACTGCGCGACGATGGGCGGCACCGCCAGCCACACCAGCCCCACCACCGCCCCCAGCACCAGCAGCACGGTGAGCACGGCGGCCACCCCGCGCGGCACCCACCGCTCGAAAAAGACCACCAACGGGTTCAGGGCCGTAGCCAGCAGCACGGCCAGCGTCACCGCCAGCAGCGACGAACTGACCCGCGAGGAGAAGTTCAGCAGCAGCAGCACGCCGATGATGACCAGGGCGGTGGGCAGCAGGTTGACGATTCGGACGGGAGGCGGTCTTTGCATGGGTCAGGGCCTTTCGGGGCAAGGGTGGGATGGGGAGGACGGGGAGAGGCAGGGAGAACTTCTCTCCCCTACTCCAGCCTGATCCGCACCGTCTGCACCCCGTCCTCCACCTTGACCTCCAGCACGCGCGGCTCACTCTCTTTGGGAATCGCGCTGACGCTCCCATTGCGCTCCAGGTAGGCGAGCTTGATCCCGGAAGGGTCCGTCTCCTGGGCTTGCAGCCGCAGCGCCTGTTCGAGGTCACCTTCGGAGATGCCGCTTTTCCGCAACCCATCCTGATGAAGTTCCCCGTTCCGGATCAGCAACACCGGGTTGCCCTTCAGAAGGGGACCCAGCCAGTCAAGGTGGTAGGACAGCCTGTTCAGCGACCAGTGGAGCCCGACCAACACCAGCCCGGCCCCCAGGGTGGGAAAGAGCGGCGCCGAGGAATTGATCGCGCGGCTCATCACCGAGCCGAGCATGATGCCGATGATCACGTCGAAGGCCGACGCCTGGGCCAGAAAGCGTTTGTTGCCGATGCGCACCAGAAACAGCGAGAAGGCGTAGATCAGGAGCGTCCGCAGGGCCATCGCGAAGCCCCCCACGTCTCCCACGTCGCGGTTGTATTCGAGAAACCTCTCGATCTGCACGGCCCATTGCTGAAGCTCTTGAAACATGCGGTCTCCTCGTCCCCTAGGCCCGTTTCATGCGCGGCGTGTCGGCCCGCGTGCTGCCCAGCCAGCCCCTCGCGGAGGTCACGGCCTGGTCCGTCGAGGCGCCGATCACGTCCCCGGCGGGCACCACGTGAACGGAACGGTCGAGGTCGAGCTTGCCCGCCTCCCGCAGTTGCTCGCCCACGTCCCCGTCCACGCCGCTGAGGTACAGCCGCCCGCCCACCTCCGCGAGGTCGTCGGCGTAGTCGTCCAGCACCTCGATCAGCGTTGCGCCGACCCGGGTCCGTCCCCGCAGCCGCAGCACCACGGCCGGGCGGGTGGACCCCTGGGGGCTGGGCAGGGCTTCCCGCAGCGTCCGCGCCCCCGCGAAGAAGAGGCTGCCGTACACGTCGAGCACCGTCACCTGTTCGCTGGGCAAGGTCTTCGGCGGGACAACCTCGGCCACGCGCCCGTCGGGAAGGGTGACACGCTCGCGCACGATCACGTCGCTCGCCGAGGAGGACAGGAACAGGATCACCGTCAGCCCCACGCCCACCGCGACCGCGACGGGCACCGACAGCACCAGCGTCGCCGCGAAGGTTGCCAGGATCGACCAGCGGGCCGCGCCGCCCGTCTTCCAGATGGAGCGCACCTCGCGCGTGTTGATCGCGCTGGCTCCTGCCTGGATCATCAGCGCCGCGAGGACCGCCATCGGCACCCGGCCGACGAGACTCGGGAAAAGCAGCACGATGGCGAGCATCCAGACGCCGCCGAAGATGCCCGCCCAGCGGGTGCGTGCCCCCACGCTCACGTTCAGCGCCGTCTGGCCGACCGAGCCGCCCGCCGGGATGCCCGACAGGAGCCCGCTCGCCGCGTTCGCCACGCCCTGCGCGATCATGTCCCGCGAGGGGTTGACCGGGCGCCCGTCGGGGTTCTCCACGCTCTGACTGACTCCCGCGCCCTGCACGGCGATCACCACCGCGAGCGAGAAGGCCGCGAGCAGCAGCGCGGGCGAGAGCAGGCTGAGGTCGGGCAGCGTCAGCGTGGGCAGGCCGCGCGGGATGGGGCTCACGTCCGCCACCTGCTCCACCGCCCCCCAGCCCAGCAAGGCGACCAGCAGCGTCGGCACCACCAGCGCGACCAGGGAGGCCAGCGTGGCGAGCCGGGTCCGCGCCAGCCCGAAGACGAGGGCGAGGGCCACCACGCCGGTCACGATGGTAGGCACGTTGAACTGCGAGGGATTCCGCAGCAGGTCCACGAACTGCACGATCTCGTTCGCGCCCCGGGGGCTGTACCCCACCAGCGGTGCGAGCTGATCGAGGACGAGCACCGCCGCCACCCCAGTCAGGAAACCCGTCATCACCGCGTGCGAGACGAAACGCACCAGCCGCCCCAGCCGCAGAATGCCGAAGATCGCCAGGAAGATGCCGACGAGCAGGACGAGCAGGAACAGGGCGCCGTCCCGCTGCGCCGCCGGATAGCCCGCGATGGCCTGCCCCGCCGCCAGGGCCGAGGCGGTGGTGGTGGAAATCTGCATCAGTTGGGCGCTGACCAGGGCACTCCCGGCCACCGGCGCGGCGATGCTGGTGTACAGGCCATAGACCGGATTCACCCCCGCCAGCGCCGCCGAGGCCAGCCCGTCGGGGACGCTCACGACAGCGTTGATCAATCCGGCGATGGTGTCCTGCCGCAGTTTGCTCCAGCGCGACTCGCCGGGGGCGGCCCTGGCGGTGGCGGGCATCTGGTCACTCACGGGTCTCCCTCACGGATCGCCCTTAGTGAACGACGACAGGAACACGAGGGTCTATTTCTTTTGCTCCCTCTTGAACGCCTGACGCGCATTGCAGGTTGGGCGGTCGAGGTGCGTACAGCCGTTCTCCTCGTCTGACACGGGGGCGAGCTTCGCCCGCCACCCCCCTCCCAGCCTCCGCCGCAAGGGGGGAGGAGCGAAAAGATCAGGTCTGGAACTCCGTACTTCCTGCTGCACATCAGGCGTCCCCAGGGGGAGGCCGGGACTCGTACAGCTCCGCGGGAGAGGGGGTGAACGGGCCGGGCATCCTCGGGAAATAGACCGACAAACCGCTGTAACCCTCCACCAGCCGACCTTCCCGGCGCACCGGACCGCTGAGGTCCAGCCGCCCACCCGGCTCCTCCGGACGCCTTAGTCCTTCCATGTCGCCACTTCGTCACGCGTCTCCACGTCTTCTCCGGACTGGCGAAGCCACTCGGCCGCCGCCGACACCGCCTCCCGCGTCGCACGCCCCAGAATGTTGCTCGCCGGGATGATGACGACCTCCTCGTCGAGATCGAACCGGCGGGCACGTTGGAGGCGGGCACTCATGGGCTCGTCCATGCCGACCAGGTAGAGGCGACCGCCCGCCTGGGCCAGGTTGTGCGCGTAGTCGTTCAGGACCTCGATCAGCGTGGACCCGATCTGGTAATTCCCGCGCAAGCGCACCACCACCACCGGGCGCTCGGCCCCGGCGGGGTCCGGCAACAGGTCGCCGAGGGTGCGGGCCGCCGCGAAAAAGAGGCTGCCGTAGACCTCGAGCACGGTGATGCTGCGGCCCGGCAGTCCCTTCGGCGGGTCCACGATGTGAATCTCGCCGTCCTCCTGCTGCACGAGCGCCCGCACCCTCACCGTCCGGGTCGCGGAATAGAAATTGAACACGATCGCCGCCACCACCC
This sequence comes from Deinococcus aestuarii, assembly GCF_018863415.1. NCBI lineage: Bacteria > Thermotogati > Deinococcota > Deinococci > Deinococcales > Deinococcaceae > Deinococcus > Deinococcus aestuarii. The sequence continues at coordinate 104,003 of NZ_JAHKSN010000014.1, forward strand.
CGACCGCGACCGCCGCCGCCACCGAGACGACCAGCGTCGCTAGGAAGGTCACGACCAGCACCCAGCGGCCGGAACCGGCGGTGCGCCAGATGAAGCCGATGTCCGCGAAGCGGATCGCGCCGACCCCGGCCACGATCATCACGGCGGCGAGCACGGGCATGGGGACGAGGCTCACGAGGCCGGGCACCAGCAGGATGATCGCCAGCATGGACAGGCTGTGGAAGACGCCCGCCAGTCGGCTTTTCGCCCCGGCGCTGACGTTGAGTGCGGTCTGACCGACCGAGCCGCCGGTGGGCATCCCGGAGACCAGGCTCCCGGCGATGTTGGCCGCCCCCTGCGCGAACATGTCGCGGGAGGCGTCGACCCGGCTGCCGTCCGGGTTCCGGTAGCTCTGGCTGATCCCTGCGCCCTGAATGGCGACGACGACCGCGAGGGCGAACGCCGAGAAGATCAGGTTCGCCGAGAGCAGGCCGAGGTCCGGCAGCCCGAATGGCGGCAGGCCCCTCGGAATCGTGCTCACGTCGGACACGATCTGAACATCGGAAGGCCGCCACAACGCGACGACCACGGTCGGAATCGCCAGTCCGATGAGCGAGGAGACGTTGCTCAGCCGCGTCCGGGACAGCACCACGATGATGGCGAGCGCGAGGAGCCCGACGAGGGTGGACTGGAGGCTGATCTGGCCGAGATTCCGCAGCAGATCGAAGAATTCCCCGATGCTGGTCTGGCCTTCCGGGCTGTAGCCGACGAGTTGGGCAGACTGGTCGAAGACGAGGACGAGCGCCACGCCCGAGAGGAACGCGGTCATCACCGGGTAGGAGACGTAGCGCACCAGGCGTCCGGCCTTGAGGAGCCCGAAGAGGGCCAGGAAAGCGCCCGCGAGCGCGACGACGAGGAAGAGCGCCCCCGCCCGCTGGCCCCCCGAGTAGCCCGCGACCGCCTGGCTCGCGGTCAGGGCGGACGCGCCCGTCGTCGCCACCTGCATCATCTGCGAGCTGGCGAGGAGGCTCCCGACGGCCGGGGCGACGGTGATGGCGTACAGGCCGAAGACCGGGTTGACGCCCGCGAGCGCCGCCGTCGCCATGCTGGACGGAACGCTCGCCACGCCGTTGACCAGCCCGGCGACGAGATCGTTGGGGAGGGTGCGGAAATTGATGCTCATGGGGGCGGGACGGCTCCTCTTGTGGGTGTGCCCGGCTCAGTCATCCCCGCTCGCCGCCTGCTTGTACTTGATTTCCCGCGTGCCGAACATATTCAGGTCGAAGGGGCAGTTGTCCTCCTCAAGCTCGTGGTCGATCAGGGCACGCAGCTTGCCGAGCATCTCCTTGAGAAGCGCCGGGTCGTACTTCGGGTGGTCCAGGCTGCCGAGGTTTTCCATCTCGCCGGGGTCGTCGCGCAGGTCGTGCAGGGTCACGTCGCTGCGACCGTACAGCTCGTTGAGGTTGCCCGGTTGGGCGTACTCCTGCGGGCTGAACCAGCGCACCAGCTTGTAGCGCCCGTCCACGACCGCGCGGTAAAAGGTCCGGCGGCCGAAGTCGGGGGCACCGTACTCCTCACCCGCCCGTTTGAGGGCCGCGTCCGGTCCCCCCTCGAAGCCCGCGCCCCCTAGGTCCGTCACCAGGCCCGTCGCCCCGCTGCTATTCCACTCGGGGTCGAGCATGTTCAGGCCGTCCCAGGTCAGCAGCGCCCCGTCGCCGGGCTGCTCGGTGCTGCCGCGCGGCCCCGGCTGATCGGGGTGCAGAATCGCCCCGCGCAGCGAGCGGCCCCGGAGCTGCGGATACCGCGAGTGCCGCTCATCCTCGCCCAGCCCGGCGAAGTCGAGCAGCGTGGGCACGAGGTCCACATGCGAGCCGACCGAGCCCGTGCGCTGGCCCTGCGGCCCGCCCGGCACCACCGCCGTCATGTTGACGATGGCGGCCTCATCGTAGTGAATGGAGCCCTTCTGGTGCATCCCGTGGGCGCCGTTCATCTCGCCGTGGTCGCTGGTGTAGATGACGATGGTGTTCTCCCAGAGGTTCCGGCGGTCGAGCACGTCGAGAATCTTCTGGAATTCGAGGTCCACCCGCCGCATACAGTTGATGAGGTAGTTGCGCCGGGCCTTCCAGAGGTCGTCGCGGCCTTCGGGCGGCATCCCGTAGGTCACGCGGATGTTCTCCCGGTACGAACGCACGCCCATCGGCTGCTGCGCCAGGTCGTCGTGCAGGTTGGCGGGCAACTCGGGGTCCCAGTCCTTGAAGAAACCGAGTTTCTGCGCCGGGTGCAGCAACTGACGCATGCTCGGCCCGTCCTCCGAGAACTCGGCCTCCGCGTCCGAGGAGTAGAACATGATGTCGTGCGGGTTGACCATGCTGACGACCAGCAGCCACGGCCGGTCTATCCCCGGCGAGATGTTCTCCAGCCAGTCCACCGTCTCGAAGGCGACCGTGCCGTCCAGCATCTCGCCTTGCAGCGGCGAGCCGAACATGTCGCCCCACTCCTGATAGTCGGCAAAGCCGTAGGGCTCCAGCATCCCCGGCCCCGGCTTGGACTCGCTGAGGTGCCACTTGCCCTTGAAGGCCGTGTAGTACCCCTGCTCGCGCAGCATGGAACCCAGGGTCGGCACCTCCGGCGAGAGGCCCGTCGGAATCCAGGCGAAGTTGGTGTTGTCCCACAGCCCGACCTTCTTGGCGTGCTGCCCGGTCCACATCGTCGCGCGGGACGGCGTGCAGATGGGCACGGTGCAGTAATGGCGGTCGAAGGTGACGCCCTGATTCTGGAGCCGTTCAAGCGCGGGCAGTTCCACGCCTTCGGGCAACTTCATATGCACGTCCCACTGGTCGATGCACAGGACGAGGATGTTGGGCCGCTGCTGCCCGCCGCCCTGTCCGTTCTGGGGTTGTGCCTTCTGTCCGTTCCCGCCGTTATCGTTCGTCATCCGTTCCCTCCCCTGATTTCTCGCCGTGAGCCGCCTCACGAGATGGGTGATGGTTAAACCGACCTGTTGCTCAGGCTTGCTCGGTCTGGGCCTCGTTGTCGCGGCTGAGCCTGCGGGCGAGAAAGAGCAGCATGACGATGCCCAACGCGTTGGCGAGGGTCAGGATGACCAGCACGTTGGGATCGCTGAAGTTCTGGGTGGCGATGATCAGCCCGGCGGCGGTGTTGCGCTGCGCGGTGCCCAGGCCGCCCACGTCCTCGGTGTGGTCCTTGCCCTTGCCCAGCAGGTAGCCGATGGCGAACGCGACCAGCACGAAGACGATGCCGAGCAGAATGGCCCCCGTGCCCACGATGTTCAGCATGTTGGGCAGGTAGCCGATCAGGGTCGCGCCGAGCACCACGTACAGGGCGTAGTTCCCGATCTTGGCGGCCCACGGCTGAATCACCTTGGCGAACCCCTCCAGAAACTGCACCAGCAGCATCCCGACGGCGATGGGCAGCAGCAGTTGGAGGAAAAGCGCACGGGCGACCGCCCAGGCGTCCACGGACACGCCCTCCAGCACGAGGGGGAGCACCAGCGGCGCGTAGATCACCGTGCCCACCATCAGGAGCAGCATGGTCGCCGCGCCCAGGGCGATGTCGTGCTCGGACGCCTGGGTGAGCTTGATCAGGAAGGGCGCCCCGGCGCACAGGGCGAAGATCAGCAGGCCCGCTTCGAGCGCCGGGGGGAAGGCGAAGAAGTTCACCGCCAGGACCATCACCAGCGGGGCCAGGACGAAGTTCGCCAGCAGCATCTTGAGGACGAAGGGCCACTCCTTCCAGTACCGCACGATGTCGGACGGCTTCTGGGTCAGGCCGACGTTGAGCATGGTGGAGATCACGAAGATTGGCACGGCGAACCCGGCGAGACCTTGCAGAAACTCGAACATTCAGCACACTCCCTCGGCGGCTGGCCGGGGTCTCACGCCCGCCGCCTGACGTAACGGTCGCGGTTGGCGTAGCCCGTGCTGCCCCAGCCGCCGAGATCCAGCAGCACCGCCAGGATCAGCCACAGCCAGCCGAGCGGCGGCAACCCCAGCGGCGTCCACAGCAAGACATAGATCAAGGTGGTGAAGGGCAGGAAGATGATGCCGAGGATGGGGAGCAACCACGCCCCGCCGAACGCGGCGGTGAACAGGACGGGCCGGGCCAGCCAGATCAGCAGCACGGCCAGACGGGGGAATAGACCTCCAAAGATGCCGAACAGACAACCCATCCGTTCCTCCCCTGCCGGGCCTCACGTCGCCCGCACGACGCAGCGGAAACCGATATGACCCGTGGACGTGTCCACCGCCTCGCCCTGCCGGGCCGCCGGGCGGTAGCGCAGGCAGTAGCTCGGGGCGCACAGGTGCGAGCCGCCCTTGAGGACCCGGCGCGGGATGTGCGCGCCCGGTTCTCCGACGGCGTGGCTTCCCCCCGCCGAGTCCACCCGGGGATTGCGCGGAATGCAGCACGCCCCCCCCGCCTCGTCCGGGTGCCGGGGCGTCCAGAAGTCGCAGGTCCATTCCCAGACGTTGCCCGCCATGTCGGAGAGGCCGTAACCGTTGGGCGGGAAGCTGCACACGGGGGAAGTCCCTTCAAATCCATCCGTGCCGAGGTTCAGCCACGGAAACTCGCCCTGCCAGGTGTTCGCCATCGGTTGCCCGCCCGGCGCGAATTCTTCGCCCCAGACGTAGGTGGCGCCGTCCAGCCCGCCCCGCGCGGCGAACTCCCACTCGGCCTCGGTGGGGAGCGTCTTTCCCATCCAGGCCGCATACGCCTGCGCGTCCTCGTGGGCGAGGTGGACGGCGGGGTGGCGGTAGCGGCCGTTGAGGCCGCTGCCGGGGCCCTCCGGCTGCTTCCAGCTCGCGCCGGGCACGTAGGCCCACCAGCTCCCGGGGTCGCGCCGGTTGACGGGCCCCGCCGGGCGGCGGAACACCAGCGACCCGGGGACCAGCAGGGCCGGGTCGATGCCGGGATAGTCCTCGGGGTCGGGCACGCGCTCGGCCACGGTGACGTACCCGGTGGCCCGGACGAAACGGGCGAACTCGGCGTTCGTGACCGGGTGCTCGTCCATCCAGAAGCCGTCCACGTGGACGCGGTGGGCGGGGCGCTCCTCGGGGTAATGGCGGTCCGAGCCCATCCGGAAGGTGCCGCCGGGAATCCAGACCATGTGGGGGGAGGGAGGCGGAGCTTGGGGATGGTCACTCGGGAAGGTCATCGGTGTTCCTTTGCGGCAGGGACGGCGCTACAGGTTGCGCAGCCGCAGGCCCAGCACGATCAGCACGGTCCCCGCGAGCATGGCGTAGAAGCCGACGAGGTACGCGGTCGTGACGATCCCGGCGAGCGGATTGCGCAGCAGCAGCAGGCCCAGGATCACCAGCAGCAGGCCGCTGAGCCCGACGAGCCACTCGCCCGCGCCCGGCAGGTCAGCCCGCCAGCGGATCGCCGCGACGATCTCCAGCACCCCGCGCACCAGCGCCCACCCGGCGACCAGCCACAGCAGCGCCAGCACGGTCGCGCCGGGGTTGACGAAGGTGATGACCCCCGCGACGATCCCCAGCACGCCGCTGAGGATCAGGGGCCAGCGCACCCCGCCCGAGCGCGAGGAAAAGCCGCCGATCAGGGTGGCGATGCCGTCCACGAAGGCGTAGGCGCCGAACACGATGGCGAGCGACAGGAAGGCCGCCCCCGGCCAGATCAGCGCGAGGATGCCGAAGATCAGGGTCAGCACGCCGCGTGCCACCGTCCAGCCCCACGAGGACCGGGCGGCGGCACGCAGCGAGGAGGAGCGGGGGACGGGGCCGAGGTCGCTGTTCTGGGTCATGTCCGTTGCCTCCCGAAGGGGATTCCGTGCGCGGTCTGCCCACCGTCCACGACGAAGCCCTGCTCGGTGGCGAAGGAGGCCGGCGGCGAGCAGAGGAAGAGCACCATGCCGCTCATCTCCTCCGGCGGCGCGGCACGTTCGGCGGGCAGCTCCCGGGTGATCAGGGCGGCGCCAGACGGGCCGAGCAGCCCGGCCCGGTGCAGCGCCGAGACGGCGGCGAAATCCTCCTTCGCCCGCCTGGGGTCTTGAAAAGTCGCCAGATAACGAAACGGACGGGCGTCGGCCATCGTTCTTGCCCCTTCCTGAGCAGGCGGAGAGGAGGCGGGCAGGCGGGCAGAGGGGCGCGGGGTCCGTTCAGGGTGGGGGACGAAGCTGTCTGAAAAGTGAGAACCGAGAGAGGACATGCAAATCTGTAGCTTATGGTCCAGTCAGGTCGGACAGACACGGATTCGGGCGGAGGCGTGGGCCGGGCTGTGGTATATCCGACGGGGCAGGGCGGGCCGAGTCCAGAGACGCGGGGGCGTCGCCCGGAGGAATCGCTATGTGGAACACGCTGTCTATCGTCGCCGGTGTCCTCGCCGCCCTCGCGCTGCTGCTGGGGTTCATCCCCCTGCTGGGCTGGACGAACTGGTTTCTGACCCTGCCGCTCGCGATCCTGGGCCTGATCTTCGGCGCGGTGGGCCGGAGTCGGCAGGGCCAGATTCTCAACCTCGTGCTGATCGCCCTCGCGGCGCTGCGGCTGTTCCTGGGCGGTGGGGTGCTGTAGAGCGGGGTACACGAGGCCGTCACCCTGAGCCCCAGCCAAAGGTCCCGCAACCTGGGGACGCTTCGCCGGCGCTCTGCGTGACAGCCCTGCCAGTCGGCATCTGACCTCTTGCGGGTCTCTCCTCCGATCCTCACGACAGCTCGCGGTTCCCGCTCTCCGGCCACACCCACCCCACAAACAGCGGGACCAGCACGGCGAGGACCGTGGAGACCCCGCAGGCGAGACCCGGCCCGAGGTCGGCGGGCGGGGGGAAGGTGCGGACGACCTCCCAGTTCGCCACCCAGTTGCCCGCCGTGGGCAGAAGGGAAGCGAGCCAGCGGAGTCGGGGGGAGGGCGCGAACGTTTCGCCCCCGGCCCCGCGCCCCTTCATGAAGGGAACGCCCTCCCCCCCCGCCGTGACCCAGGGCTTACGCTGGGCGGCACCTGAACTTCTGGAGGTGTGGGATGCGAGCAGAACAGGTGACGGACCCGGTGGCCTACCACGCGGAGGGTCCGGTCTGGTCGGACCGCTGGGGGGGCCTGCGCTGGGTGGACATGCTCGCCGGGGACGTGCTGTCGCTGGGGGCGGACGGGACGGTGGGCCGCAAGCACGTCGGCAAGGTGGCGGCCGCCCTGCGCCCCCGCCGTGGGGGTGGGGCCGTGATCGGCGTGGAGCGGGGCTTCGCGCTGGAGGACGAGGGCGGCACGGTCACCCCGCTCCCGGAGGTCTGGACCGACCCCGGCCTCCGCATGAACGAGGGCGGCTGCGACCCTGACGGGCGGTTCTACTGCGGCTCGATGGCCTACGACCAGACGCCCGGGGCGGCGAGGCTCTACCGCCTGAACCCGGACGGCACGGTCGAGGTGGTGCTGGAGGGCGTCACCGTCTCCAACGGCCTGGAGTGGAGCCCGGACGGCACGCTGGCCTACTACAACGACACGGCGACCTTCCGGGTCAGCGTCTTCGACTACGACCGGGAAAAGGGCCTGACCGGTCGGCGGACCTTCGTGGACCTCACGGGTGAGGAGCTGCGGCCCGACGGCCTGACGGTAGACTCGCGGGGGGGCGTGTGGGTGGCCCTCGCAGGCGGCGGCGCGGTGCGGCACTACACGCCGGACGGCGCGTTGGCGGGCGTGATCGAGCTGCCCGCCAGGAAGGTCACGGCCTGCACCTTCGGCGGCCCGGAGCTGGAGACGCTGTTCATCACCACGTCGCGCGAGAACCTGGAGCCGGGGGAAGACCCGCTGGCCGGGTCCCTCTTCCGGGCCGAGGTCGGCGTGAAGGGCCAGCCCGCGCGTGAGTTCGACGGATAAGTGCCCGGATAGCGGAAGGGACCATTGCATGATCGGGAGACTGCTGCTGTTCGGCGCGACCGGCGACCTCGCGGGCCGCTTCCTGCTGCCCGCCCTGGCCGAGCTGCACGGCGCGGGCAAGCTCCCGGCCAACATTCAGGTGTTCGGCTCCGCAACGAACGACTGGAACGACGAGACGTTCCGGCAACGCGCCGCCGAGCAGCTTGAGGAGCACGCGGCCCGGGACGTGTCGGCGGCCTCGCGGGAGGCGGTGGTACGCTCGCTGCGCTACCGGCGGGTGGAATTCAACAATACGGAACAGGTCGCCGGAATCGTTGAGGAGGCCAGCGGCGGGGCGGACGGCGCCGAGCCCCAGCCCGTCGCGGCCTACCTGGCGCTGCCCGCCGCCGTGTTCGCCCCGGCGGTGCGCGCCCTGGGCCGGGTCGGTCTTCCCGAGGGCAGCCGGATCGTGCTGGAAAAGCCGTTCGGGGAGGACCTGGAGAGCGCGCAGGCCCTCAATGACCTGCTGCGGCGGGTCACCGGCGTCGCGGGGGAGGAGGCGATCTTCCGGGTCGATCACGCGCTGGGGATGGCGACGGTGCAGAACCTCCTGGCGGTGCGGCTCGCCAACCGGGTGCTGGAGCCCCTGTGGAACGCTGCGCATATCGAGCAGGTGGACCTCCTCTGGGAAGAAACCCTGGCCCTGGAAGGCCGCGCGTCCTACTACGACCGGGCGGGGGCCCTCAAGGACGTGATTCAGAACCACCTCTTTCAGGTCCTGTGCCTGCTGGCGATGGAGCCCCCCATCAGCCTGGGGGAACGCGACCTGCGCGACCGCAAGATGGACGTGCTGCGCTCGGTGCGCCCGCTGACCGGGGAAGACGTGCTGACGCGCACCCGCCGCGCCCGCTACACCGCCGGACGGCTCGCCGACACGGGTGGGGCGGACGGGAGCGAGGTCCCCGCCTACGCCGACGAGGCGGGGGTGGACCCCGCGCGCGGGACGGAGACCTACGCGCAGATCGTGCTGGAGATCGACAACTGGCGCTGGGCCGGGACCCGCTTCGTGTTGTGCGCGGGCAAGGCCCTGGCTGGGCGCCGCAAGGAGGCGGTGGTGCGCTTCCGGCCCGTCCCCCACCTGCCCTTCGACGAGGCCATGCCCCCCGGCAACGAGCTGCGGATCGGCCTGGACGGCCCCTATGACCTCGCCCTGCGGCTGACCGGACGCGCCGCCGGGCCGCCCTCCCACCTCGCGCCGCTGACCCTGGACGCCCAACTCCCCGCGCCCGAGCTGCCCGCCTACAGCCGGGTGCTGCTGGACGTGCTGACCGGCGACGGCACCCTCTCCATCCGGGGCGACGAGGCCGAGGAGTCCTGGCGGGTGTTGACGCCCGTCTTGCGGGCGTGGGCGGAGAACCGGGTGCCGCTGGAAGCCTACCCGGCGGGCTCGCCCGGTCCGCCGCCGCGCTGAGGGGAGCTGCCGAGCGACCTCCACGGTCTGACCCGCTCTCACAGCTCCTCGTGTGGGCGTGCGTCACACGCGAGGAGCACTGAAGGGCGGACGATGGAGCGAAAGCTACGGAAGGCGGAGCCGGGGAGGGCCCGGACGCGGGCACGGCCGACCCGGACGCCTGGGCGGGCGGGACCGAGCGGAGGGCCCCGTCACCGGCGTCTGGGCCAGAGTGGGCGGCACCGGCACCTTCCAGACTTGACCTGGGGTTCTCCCGCCGTCCCCACCGGGAACTGGAGGGTCAGGGACCGGGGCGGGTCGACCTCCGGACACGCAGCACGCCGAACCGCTGGGGCGGCGGGCCAGCCTGGGGGCAGTCGATCAGGCTGAGCAGCAGCCGGGCGGCGTCCTCCCCGAGCCCCTGGCTGGGAATCTCCATCAGGGTCAGGGGCGGGGACAGGTGGGGGGCCAGCGGGTGGTTCCCGAAGGCCGCCACGCCGATGTCCTCCGGAATCCGCAACCCCTGGGCGCCCAGGGCCGTCATCAGGCCGATGGCGATCAGGTCGTTGTAACAGACCGCGGCGTCCGGCATCTCCCGGCCCTGGTGGAGCTGGGCGCTGGCCTGCTCGCCGCCCGGCACGTCGGGGGACGTGACCCGGACCACCTGGGCCTCCAGCCCGGCCCGCGTCAGGGCGGCGCGGTAGCCCCGCTCGCGCCCGGCGTCCACCCAGAAGGGCGGGCCCGCCAGGTAACAGATGCGGCGGCGGCCCTGGGCGATCAGGTGACTCGTGAGCTGAAAGGCCGCCGTTTCCTCGGCGACGGTGACGGCCGGCAGCCCCGCCGCGGGACGGCCCACCGTGACGATGGGGCGCTCCGGGTCGTGCAGGGTCGCCAGCTCCTCGTCGCCCAGGCGGGAGCCCGCCAGGATCAAACCGTCGGTCCGGGCGCGCAGCGTTTCGATGAGCTGGCCCTCGCGCTGCGCACTTTCCTGGGCGTCCACCAGCAGCACCGCGTACCCGCGCTCCGCCGCCACCAGGCTGGCCCCCTTGACGAGGGCCGTGAAGTGCGGGTTGAGGAGATCGAGCAAGACGATTCCCAGCGCCCGCGTCCGGCCGGTGCTCAGGATCTGGGCGTGCAGGCTGGCCTGATAGCCGAGCTTGGAAACCGCTTCCCAAACCCGCTGTTCGGTCTCGGGCTGGAGCTTCTGGGTGCCGTTGACGACCTTCGAGACGGTGGAGCGGGCCACCCCAGCCTCCAGGGCCACGTCGGAAATCGTCGGTTTCTTGCGTTTGGTCATGACGGCCTCGGCTGGTGTGAGGTGGGACCGCACGGGCAACGCCGGCGGCTGTCTCGGGGTGGTCTGGGAAACTTTGACTCGTCTTCGATCCTCTTTTCGGTCATGCCACTCGACCCCACCACTTTAACGTCTGGACAACCGCTTGACAGCGGGAGCGGCTATAGCTCAATCTCTGGGAAACCGATTTCCAAAATCTGTCCGTCTCGCTGGGAGACGTCTTCCCCATCCCGCCGCCTTACGGTGGGGCCCCCTCTCTCCCAGCCACTCTCCGCAGCAGAGGTGGTATGCGTCTATTTTCCCCGTGCATCCGGGTTCTCTCTCCCACTGCGAGCGCCGCTCGGGCTGGGGCCGCACCCGGCGTCTTGCGGTCCACCCGCGTTCCGCACCACCGGCCGACGCCGCGTCTCCCCGGGGAGGTGGGGCGATGAGTCGAGGAGAAGCAGGGCCCCTGCACGGCCAGCGCGTCGTGGTGACGGGCGGCAGCGGCATCCTGGGCCGGGTGATGGCCCTGGCGCTGGCGGAGGACGGCGCGACCGTCCATGTGGGGGGCCGGAGCGCCGAGAGTTCCGAACGGGCCATCGCGGAGGTGCTGGAGGGACACCCCAACCGGGCCGACCTACAAGGCCGCCTGAAGCCCCTCGTGTTCGACGTGCTGGACCCGGCTTCGATGCACTCCGCCGCCGCCGAGGTGGACGCGGCGGGCGGGACCGACATCCTGATCAACGCCGCCGGGGGCAATGTGCCCAGCGCGTCCACCACGCCGGAGACCACCTTTTTCGACGTGGACCTGAAGGCGGTGGAGAGGGTGATCGACCTCAACCTGGTCGGCACGGTCGCCGCCACCCAGGCCTTCGCGCGGGGGATGTGCGAGCGCGGCCAGGGGGTCATCGTGAACGTCTCCAGCATGTCCGCCGTCCGGCCCCTCACCCGCGTGCTGGGGTACAGCGCCAGCAAGGCCGCCGTGGACAATTTCACCCAGTGGCTGGCCGTGAATCTGGCCCAGCAGTACGGGCGGGGCCTGCGGGTGAACGCGGTGGCGCCGGGCTTTTTCCTGACCGAGCAGAACCGTTACCTGATGCTGAATGAGGACGGCAGCCCCACGCCCCGCGCGCAGTCGGTCCTCGCACACACGCCGCAGGGCCGCTTCGGTGAGCCGGGCGACCTCGTGAGCACCCTGCGCTGGCTGGTGTCGCCGCACAGCGCCTTCGTGACCGGGATCGTCGTTCCCGTCGATGGCGGCTTCAGCGCCTTCGCGGGGGTCTGACCATGACCTCCCGTGACTGGAGTGTGCCCGAGGACTTCCTCTTCGGGCCGGACGCCCGCGTGCGCGACACGGCGCTGGACCTGTACCGCGAGGTCGAGGGCCTCGGGCTGGTCTGCCCCCACGGGCACGTGAGCCCCAGGCTGCTCGCCGACCCGGACGCACGCTTCGCCAACCCCACCGAACTGCTCGTCAAGGACGACCACTACCTCTTCCGCCTGCTGTACAGCCAGGGAGTGCCGCTGGAAGCGCTGGGCGTGGGGCAGGCCCCCGGCAGCTACGACCCGGTGAGGGCGTGGGAGGTGTTCTGCGCGCACTTCCACCTCTTCGACGGCACGCCCAGCGGGCTGTGGCTCCGCATCGAGTTGACGCGCCTGTTCGGGGTGAAGGAGAAGCCGGACGCCGACAACGCCCGCCGGGTCTACGACCAGATTCAGGGGTGCCTGGATACCCCGGACTTCACCCCCCGCGCCCTGTTCCGCCGTTTCGGCATCGAGGTCCTGGCGACCACCGACGCCGCCGAGGACAGCACCGAACCCCACCGGCAGGCGCAGGCGGACGGCTACCGGGTCATCCCCACCTTCCGCCCGGACGGCCTGCTGCAAATGAATCTCCCCGGCTGGAAGGGCAAGCTGGAGCGGCTCGAACAGGTCACGGGCCGCAGCATCGGCAGCTACCGCGAGTTGCTGGACGCCCTGCGGGAGCGGCGTCAGGCGTTCAAGGCGGCAGGCGCCACGGCCACTGACCACGGCGCGGCCAGCCCGGACATCTCCCCCCTCTCGGAACACGAGGCGGAGAGCCTGTTCGACCTCGCCCTGGGAGGCCGCCTCACACCCGAGCAGGCCCGCCGCCTGGAGGGGCACGCCCTGTTCGATCAGGCGCGGCTGAGTGCCGAGGCAGACGGCCTGGTGATGCAGCTTCACGTGGGCTCCACCCGCAACCACAACCGGGAGCTGTTCGAGAAGTACGGCCCGGACATGGGAGCCGACATTCCCCACCGGGTGAACTGGACTGGGGGCCTGCGACCCCTGCTGGACGCGTTCGGCAACCACACGGAGGGGCGTGAACTGCACGCCATCCTCTTCACCCTGGACGAGAGCACCTACAGCCGCGAACTCGCGCCGCTGGCCGGGCACTATCCCGGCCTGCGCCTCGGCCCGCCGTGGTGGTTCCACGACAGCGTGAGGGGGATCGAGCGGTATCTGGACGCCGTGACCGAGACGGCCACCCTGCACAACACCGCCGGGTTCAACGACGACACCCGCGCTTTCCCCAGCATCCCCGCCCGCCACGAGGTCTGGCGGCGCACGGTCTGCCATTGGCTGGCCGGGCAGGTGGGACGGGGCATCCTCGACCAGCCCGAAGCCTCGCGCCTCGCCCGGATGGCGGCGCGTGACCTGGCGGTGCGGGCGTATCGGCTCGACCTGAACTGAAGTGGTTCCCCCGCAGGTGCCCCCGGCCCTGCCCAAGGATGCGGCCCCCTCTCCCCCGCCCCCCGTTCACGCTTCACGTTCAGGAGGAAGCCATGACGACCATGTTGCCCGGCCAGACGCCCCAGCCTCCCCTCCCGCCCAGCCCGGAGGAGGCCATCCTGGAGGGCGCGCGCCGCAAGCGCGGCGCTTCGGTAGGTACACTGTCTCTCTTCAACGCCGTCGAAAACCAGGAGGGCAGTATGCTCGCCGTGTTGGGGCCGCTGGTCCGCAACGGCTTCGGCATCGGCCTGGCCGAGATCGGCGTGATCACCGCCCTGGGCCGCGCCGCCCGCATGATCTTCGGGCCGCTGTGGAGCATGATCGCCGACCGCTGGGGCCGCAAGGGCGTGCTGATCATCACGGCCTTCTGGGGCGTCTTCACGCTGGCGGCGGGCTTCGCGCAGAACTACCAGCAGTTCGTGCTGCTGTACGGCATCGGTCTGATCGGCACGGTGGCCGCCGAACCCATCAGCAACGGCATCCTGTCCGACCTGTACAAGGACAACGAGCGCGGCAAGGCGTTCGGCACCCTGCGTTCCGTGGGCGCGCTGCTGGGCTTGGTGGTCACGCCCATCCTCGGGCAACTGGGAAACATCCCCAACAACGAGGGCTGGCGCTACGGCATGTACATCATGGGCGGCATCGGCCTCCTGACCGGCGTGCTGGTGTGGCTTTTCGTGAAAGACCCCCGCGACTCCCTCAAGAAGGCGGGCCTGCGCCAGGGCAAGGAAGACCAGTTCCGCTTCGGCGACGTGCCCAAGATCCTGGGCATCCCCACCATGGCGCTTCTCGCCGTGCAACTGCTGTTCATCACCAGCCTGGTGCTGTTCGCCTTCATCATCTTCTACTTCACGGACGTGCGGAACTACAGCCCGACCGAGGCGACCTACCTGTACACCGTGTTCTTCGCGGGCTTCGGCATCAGCTCCTTCGTCGGCGGACTCATCGGCGACGCCTTCGTGAGGCGGATGGGCGACCGGGGCCGCATCGCCCTGATGCAGATTTACCTCGCCCTGTTCGCGCTGATGAGCTTCCTCGCCACGCAGATCGACTGGCCCAGCCGGGTGGTGGACTACGGGGTGTGGTTCGTGTTCGGACTGATCGGCTCCATCGGCTTTTCCGGCTGCGTCCTGCCGATGGTCTCCTCGGTCGTTCCCCCGCAGTACCGCTCGACCTCGTTCGCGCTGCTGTTCTCCTTCATCCAGGGCGGCATCTCAACCATCCTCTCGCTGTACATCGGCAGACTCGCCCAGGAATACGGCCTGCGCCCGGTGCTGCTGTGGTTGGTCACCGTGCCCTACGCCGTCAACGCCGTGTTCTGGTTCCTGTTCTACCGCACGTACCCCCGCGACAAGGCCCGCATGGACGCCCTGGTCAGGGCCACCGCCACCGACTGAACCCCCGAGGGAGGCGGGAGCCACGACCGCCTCTCTCCCCTCTTCCCGAAAGGAGAACCCCCATGCTGTACCCCGTCCAGAACGACAAGCGCAACCGCCTCGACCTCAGCGGCATCTGGGATTTCCAGACCGACCCGGACCACGTGGGCGAGACCGAGGGCTGGGCCCAGGGCTTGAGCGGTGAAATCCGCCCGATGGCCGTGCCCGGAAGCTGGAACGAGCAGTACGCCGACCTGTTCAATTACCTCGACCTCTCGTGGTACGTCCGCAAGACCTACGTGCCGAGGAGCTGGCAGGGCCAGCGCGTCATGATCCGCGTCGGCTCCGCACCGTACTACGCCGAGGTATACGTGAACGGCACCAAGGTCGGCTCGCACGAGGGCGGGCACCTGCCCTTCGAGTTCGACATCACCGATCAGGTGAAATGGGACGAGGAAAACACCGTCGCCGTCAGCGTGGAGAACAACCTCTCGCCCCAGCGGGTGCCGTCGGGCAACATGGATTCGGCCATCGGGGCCTTCGCGTCCTACCCCAAGACGACCTACGACTTCTTCCCCTTCGCGGGACTCCACCGCCCGGTGTGGCTGTACTCGGTGCCGCAGCGCCACATCCAGGACGTGAGGGTCGTGACCGACCTCCAGGGCTCGGACGGCGTAGTGAGGGTGAAGGTGAATGCGAATGCCGGGACGGGGCGCCTCGACCTCGGGGACGTGGGAGCCGACCTGTCCTTCGAGAACGGCGTGGCCGAGGCCGAACTGCGCGTCCCGAACGCCCGGTTCTGGTCGGACAAGGACCCCTTCCTGTACGACCTGCACGTCCGCACGGAGGACGACCACTACAGCCTCAAGGTGGGCATCCGCACCGTGGCGGTGGAGGGCGGGAAGATTCTGCTCAACGGCGAGCCCGTCAAGCTCAACGGCTTCGGGCGGCACGAGGACTTCATCGCCAGCGGCAAGGGGCTGAACCTGCCGCTGCTGGTCAAGGATTACCAACTGATGCGCTGGACGGGTGCGAACGCCTACCGCACCAGCCACTACCCTTACTCCGAAGAGGAGATGATGCTCGCCGACCAGGAGGGCTTCCTGATCATCGACGAGATTCCCGCCGTCTCGCTGAACTTCGAGAACGAGGAGAACGTCGCCGCCCGGCTGAGGATGTGCCAGCAGCAGATCGACGAGCTGGTCGCCCGCGACAAGAACCACCCCTCGGTGGTGATGTGGTGCGTGGCGAACGAGCCCATGCCCGGAAACCTGAAACTCGCCGGGGCGGGCACGAAAGAGGACTACCAGAACGACCCCACCGCCGAGCGCGGCGAGGTCTTCCTGAACACGCTGGTGCGGCAGGCCAAGGACCTCGATTCCACCCGCCCTGTCACCATCGTCGGCCTGATGGGTGGCCCGACCGCCTGGCTCGCCGAGACGGACGTGATCTGCATCAACCGCTACTGGGGCTGGTACGTCCTAGAGGCTGGGCAAAGCCCTATCCAAAAAATGGCTTGATTTTCGCCAGCATCAGAACGCAAGCGGCAACAAAGTGAAAGCCGATCAGAGTAGAGGACAAGCGTTCTAAATCTCGTCCC